>WBUR01000004.1 GCA_008933615.1 bacterium
AATGTATATAATGCCCGCACCAGATTGTGTGACATCAGTATGCTCCGAACGCTTTTCAAGAAAGAAGACGGATCCCTTGTTTATCGTTGTCCGGCCGAGCCTGTAGAAGATTATGTACGCAAAGGCGGACGGTTAGAAGAAACGGTCGGCAGAACGTGTTTGTGCAATAATCTTATGGCCGCTGCCGGAATCCCCCAGCGCCGAAAAAACGGATACGTCGAACCGCCGCTTGTAACTGCGGGCAACGATCTTGCCAACATTGGCCGGTTTTTGAAAGCCGGGAACTCGGGTTACTCAGCCAAAGATGTCATAGACGCTCTCATGGGCACCGCTAATTTAGATTCTATTTAACATCAAAAAAAGGAGCTAACATGAAACACATTATATGGATTTTATCTCTCGCCGTTCTTATTTCATGCGGTACAAAAAAGACAGAATCCAAAAAAGAAGAAAGCCAAAAACTAACGGAGATCAAGATTACTCCGGGTGAGCGCACCGATGAAAAAGAAACTCCGACCGTGAAAATCACTTATCCTAAAGACGGTGAAATTATCAAAGATAAAAAACTGGGCGTTACATTAGACGTAACCGGTTACGACCTTGGCAAACAAACCGAAACTGCCCGCGCCAAAGAAATCGCCAATTCATCCCAAGGCCAACACATTCACATAATTCTGGATAATAAAGCCTATGAAGCTTGTTATGAAGTCGGAAAACCTTTTGAGATTCCGGGTGAATTATCGCCGGGCGTTCATACTCTGCGCGTGTTTCCGAGCCGCTCTTATCACGAAAGCCTTAAAGGAGCGCAGGGTTGGGATGCGATCACTTTCTATGCCGAGAAAAAGGTAGGCGCTGCGCCGGTTGACTTTAAAAAGCCGCTATTAACTTACAGCCGCCCCAAAGGCACTTACAAAAGCGAGGATGGAAAACGCATCATGGTCGATTTTTGGGTATCAGGCTGCGACCTGAGTCCCGATGGATATAAAGTCAAACTAACCATCAACGGACAGCATGAAACCGTGTTCACCGAATGGAAACCGTATTTTGTTACGGGTTTAACCCCCGGTAAATACACATTTGCATTGGAACTCGTAGATAAGGATGGAAAACCTGCAGAGGGCTCCTATAATAAAACTGAGCGAGAGATCACAATCGAATAAACTTCAACCAAACCTCCCGTGCTTCGGCATCGGAGGTTTTTTTATAAAGAAGGATTGTATGCCTGATCGTAGAAAATTAGACGAAAAAGACATTTTGTCCCGTATAGCCAATCTCAAGAACTGGCAATTCCATGACGGGAAATTGCGTAAAGAATTCCGATTCCCCGATTTTGTCAAAGCTTTCGGTTTCATGACCGGCGTTGCCTTACTGGCGGAATCACTGAATCACCATCCAAACTGGTCCAACGTCTACAACTCCGTTATTATCGAACTCTATACGCACGATGCAAACGGCATCACCGAATATGATTTTACTTTAGCGGAACGCATAGACGCCTTTTTGACATGACAGAATTTTATCTTGCAATCGCACGGATTTATTCATAAAATTTAATACCATTTCTTTTAATCATTTATTTCCATCGTCAGACAGACAGTAAAAGTATGTACGTCGTACCGTCATGTCAGGAATATTTTTACACTAACTAAACATCAACTTTATGCACGATTCGGCCTCAGACAAAGACAACGAACGCAGAAAAAACTTCGAGCTCCGGGCGATTATCGAATTTCTTGCCGAATCGGGAATGCAGGCCAATAAATCACCATGGCAGTGCATTTCTGAAATTTACGTTCTGATTCAGTCTATTCTGAAGGAAGGTAAAGATCTTTCGGTTTCACAGGAATTGCTGGCCACATTTGAAACCAACCGAAGGGTCATTGAGGAAATTTACAACGCCCCGCATCTCAAAGCAAAAAAACTCAGCAATCCGCTCACGGCTTATTTTACAAAATTTCTGGATATCAAAAATCGTTTTCTTCAAAGCAGGACCGAAGCTCACAGAGAAGCCCTTCCCGAAAACATTGACGAGGCAATCGATCAATTTCTGAGGGAATATGTTGTCAACTTGATAAAAGACCCTCGGGTTGTATTTCTACTTCTTATTACTTTGATATACCGGCAGTTGCAGAATCAGTCGACAGTGGAGTTCAAACTCAATGTTGCGCATCTCACGAAGCTATTTGAGAAACATGAAGCTCAATCTGACAGGCTCCTCACTTTATTGATATACAATTTATGCCAGGCAAGCGTGGATGCCATAGAAGAAACCGATTACGGCCATGCCAGCGTGTATTGTGAACGGGCTGTAGAACTATTCAAGATGCTGGGCGACGGATCAAAGGTTAAGGACGCAATCCGGTCTCAGATCGAGGATGCCATGCGCATTACGGCTGAGCGGCTGGTTAATCGGATACAAGAACATGACGAAGCCGAACAAATTCAGAATATCGAATCGTTGGTGGAACGCCTGGTCAATATCGACCTTATCGCGTATTTGCTGCCCAAATTAGTTTTTTTTCTTATTCGCGCGCAAAAATATGAAGATTGCTTGCATCATCTCGACCGAATACTGGAAGCCGACGATCTCAGCAATGAATTTATGGATTATCAGACGGCCATCACAATCGGGTATGAGTGGTGCGATTCACTATTAAAAGCCGAACGATATTCACGCGGCAAAGTGGATTTTAGTTTTTTCCAGAAAGAAAAAGAAAATATTCATAAAGTCTTTTCGTTTTCAACGACGGTTTTAATTCCTGACATGGAGGATGAAACATTTTACAATGTGGAAACCGAAAAACTGGCCGTTACTTTTAGCCATTTGGGAACTCTGTTCTTTCTGACAGGGCGTGTCGATCTGGCGGCAGAATCCTACAAGAAAAGTTTTGAAACCATTCTGCAAAAACGTTGCAGCCGCAATCGTGACTCTGTGGACGAGATCATGGACCGTTATAAAGATACTATTCATCATCCGCTTAACAGCGCGCCGATGGAAGCGCATTCCCTTATCGGAATATTTGCTTCTGAAAAAGGATATGACTATCTGCTGAATCTTCAATTAAAAAAGTGGGATGAGGAAGGAAAGGCATATAACCGGGAAGAGCAGAATTTCAGCACCTTAGTCAATGAACAGAAACAAATGTTGGCCGATCTGATGGATTCCACGCAGAATAAGTTGAAGATGCGTTTCTCAGAACCTTACGCGGGATACAAGGAGTTTATCGTAAACAACTACAACGATATAAAAAACCGCATGCAGATCTAATTTTTAATGAATTACAAGCGATAGAGCATTAAATAAACCGCCACGCCGCTCGCCGACACAAATATCCACACAGGCCATACCCAACGCACAACCTTTTTATGCCGATCGAAATCATTTCGAAATGCAAACCACACTGCCGTTAAAATAAACGGACCCATCAGTGCGGCCAGAATCACATGCGGAATTAGTATGAAGAAATAAAGAGGCCGCGTCCAGTCATGATACGGATAAGAGACGGAACCGACCTGATAGTGGTAAAACACATATGACGTCAGGAATAAAGCGGAAGTGATCAATGCGCCAATCATGATTTTCTTGTGTAAATCGCGGTTTCCATTTTTTATCTGAATGAACCCCGCAATCAATAACATGGAACAGACAAGGTTTAAGAACGCGTTTAACGTCGGCAGATCAGTGAAGGCCATTGTTAATCCTCAACTAATACTAGAATATGCTTTTTTAATAATTGTAAATCTTTCGGATCATCGCTGCTATAATACCCGCGAATGCTGTTTTGTTCGTCTACCAGGATCAACTTAGTACTGTGCAAACTCGGCATGTCCCCGCCCGCCAGCATAAAAACATTTTCAGATAACGACTTCACATCGTCTATCGGCGCTCTCAAAAAAAGCCATCGCCGGTCATTCACACCAAACCGCGCAGCATAGTCCCCGAGCGCCTGAAGCGAATCACGTACGGGATCCACAGAAATAGAAACAAACTGAACGCTTGCTGCAGCTGAGAAATATTTATAAAGTTCTGCAACCCGTGCGTTCATCCTAGGGCAGGGACCCTCACAAGTGGTAAAGAAAAAATTAACGATACTTACTTTTCCGGATAGCTCATTCGAGCCAAACGGTTCGGCGTTTCTTTCGGTAAATGAAAACGATGTTACCTTACCAAACACCGGAATACCGGAGTTTGAAGATTTGATTTTATGAATTCCCCAGGCACCAACGATCATTAATAATAATACCGCGGGAAGACCGATGAAAACCCATTTTATTTTTTTATCATTCATGTTACTTAAAAGGTATTAATTAATATTATAGAAAACAAATTTCGGCATTCGGAGCCTGTTGGCTCCGGTACCGAAATTATATGAAAGAATGTAAGAAACGGTTTGATAATAACTAATGTGCAGTTCCGGATGGAACGGCCGTTGAATCGGGTGCGGCGGACGTTTTGGTCGAATCGGTTTGATAAATAATAGCATTCGGATTGATCGGTTTTTCAACGTAGTCATAAATGTCATCCCGCCGCAGCGTATCAAACATGGTCAGAACAATAAATATGCCCAAAAATAAGATCGAACTCAAAAAAATGACCATGTAAACTTTATTGTCCCACAAAAGGTGCATGAAGATGAGCGCAACCAGAATTGCTTTCGTTACGGCGACCGCCATCGCGACGATAAGATTCCATTCTCCGAAATGAAATTGCGCAACCCAGACCGTTATCGCGGTCAAAACCAGCAGCGCGGCGCCAACGCCGAGATACGTGCTTACGGGCAGAACATGCGGTTGATGTTTGGCTGATGTGTCGGTGCTCATGATAATTATCCTATAAGGTAAAATAGTGGAAATAAAAATATCCAAATGAGGTCAACGAGATGCCAGAATAATCCTGTCATTTCGATCGGCGTATAATATTCCGGCGAAAAAGTGTTCTTTTTTGTTTTGTACATCAGCCAGGCTATAAGGCACATCCCCCCCAAAACGTGTATGCCGTGCAACCCGGTCATCATGAAATAAATACTGAAGAATATATGCGGGTTCGAACCTTCAATTCCTTCAAAGGAATAAAACTTTCCAGGCAATTGTCCGACATGGATCTTGTGAGTATATTCGAAATATTTGATCACCATGAACGTGCCGGCCAGCAGGAACGTAAAAAATAGATACCACATGGTTTGATTCTTACGGTCGATCTGCATTGAGCGGATCGCGAGCGCCATCGTGAGTGAACTGGTGATCAGTACAACCGTATTGATCGTTCCCATCAATACATTCAGTTCACGGTGCGCATTTGAAAACATCTCGGGATACCACGCCCGGTAAACCGCATACGCGCAAAATAACCCGCCAAACGTCAACACTTCGGTTAACAAAAAGAACCACATGCCTAATTTAGCCGATTCTTTTTGTTGCTCCATATCCGCGAAGTGATGCGCAAGATGGGTTGGATGTTCAGCAGCATGATTCATGAAATTGCTTCCTCTTAAGGTATTCTATTTAAAATTCTACTTTACTTCTGTTTTAGTTTCCTCTTTACTGCCCACATAACCCGGAGTTCCGCTATAGGTTATTTCGGCCATCATAGAGTCGTAATCATAGGGACCGTGAACTGCGATCGGCTGACGATCAAAATTATGAGCCGGCGGCGGCGACGGCGTGGTCCACTCTAAAGTCAGAGCGCCCCAGGGATTATTGCCTGCAACAGGCCCTTTGAATATGGCGTAAATCAGATAGATTGCCATGATAAGGAAGCCTAAACCGATAAGCCATGTACCGATCGTGGACATCTGGTGCAGTGTCTGAAAACGTTCAACGTAACTGAAATAGCGTCTCGGCATGCCCTGGGTCCCCAAAATGAACTGTGTGAAAAAAGTCAGATTGAATCCGACAAAAACAAAAATAACCGAGAAACGCGCCCAGGCTTCATTGTACATTCGTCCCCATATTTTTGGCCACCAGTAATGAATACCTCCCATCAGAGCCATGACCGTTCCTCCCATCATCACGTAATGAAAATGCGCAACAACAAAATATGTATCGTGTAAATGCTGATCGAGCGAAATGGCGCCAAGAAAAATACCGGTTAATCCGCCGATCGTAAACAGAAACAAGAAAGAAAATGTCCATAGCATCGGCGCCTGAAAACTGATGGAGCCTCTATGCATAGTGACTAGCCAATTAAATATTTTGATGCCTGAAGGTATACCCACCAGGAAGGTAATAAATGAAAAAACGACAGCTGAAAATTCTGATTGGCCGGAGGTGAACATGTGATGGCCCCAAACCAGGAAGCCCGTCAAAGCTATTGCAAGGCTTGAAAATCCGACAAAACGATAACCGAAAATTTGTTTATGAGAAAAGGCCGCTACCAGTTCACTGATAATCGCCATACCGGGCAGGATCATGATATAAACCGCCGGATGGGAATAAAACCAGAAAAAATGCTGAAATAAAACCGGATCGCCTCCCATGGCAGGATCAAATATGCCAATGCCTAAACTGCGTTCCAGCATTAATAGCACCAAGGTAATTGCGAGCACCGGTGTCGCGAGAACCTGAATGATCGCAGTGGCATATAATCCCCAGACCATCAATGGCAGGCGGAACCAAGTCATCCCGGGAGCGCGTAATTTGTGAATCGTGACGATAAAATTAAGTCCTGTAAAGATCGAAGAAAAACCCAGAATAAATACGGCCAGCGTCATAGAAATGACGGACGTATTGGTCGTCGTGCTGTACGGCGTATAGAATGTCCATCCGGTATCTACAGCCCCGCTGATCATTGAATACAGTGCGAAAATGGCGCCTGTAACATATACGTACCAGCTGGCTAGATTAAGCCGCGGAAACGCGACGTCTTTCGCGCCCAACTGTAAAGGCAGAATAATATTTCCGATGGCTGCGGGAATCGAAGGAATGATAAAAAGAAACACCATGATCGCACCATGCAGTGTAAAGAGTTTATTGTACGTATCCGGATCAAAATAATCACGAGCCGGCGTCATGAGTTCCAGCCGCAACAAAATGGCAAAAACGCCGCCCATCAAAAACATCGTCATGATGGCAAATAAATACATCAAGCCGATGCGCTTGTGATCCAGCGTCAATAGCCAGGACTTCAAGCCTTTGGGATCATTCAGATAATTTACTTCGGCATAAGATTGCGAAGCGGTAGCCATAAATTTACCTTTTGTTAAAATTTATTTTAATGTTTTGATATACGAAATAATGGCGTCAATCTCCCGGTCCTTTAAGATTCCCTGGTACGTGGGCATCACAGGCTGGAATCCGGCTACGATACGCGCCTGCGGATTCAATATGGATTCACGTATATAGTTCTCATCCACCTCAACCGTGGAACCGTCGGCCATCTTAACCTCATGGCCGTAGATACCTTTCCAGCTGGGGCCCGTTCCCGGCTTCCCGTCAAGACTGTGGCAGGTGATACATGCCTTCGAAGCGTACAGTTTTTCACCGTATAATTCCGGCGTCATGCCTTCGCCGCTTGCGCTATTGGTCTCCAGCCATTTATTAAATTCTAATTCCGTCAGTACGCGCACCTTGCCGATCATTTCCGAATGTTTGGTTCCGCAATACTCGGCGCAAAAAATTTCAAATTCGCCCGTACTTACCGCTTCAATCCAGTTGACAGAATAACGATTGGGTAATACATCGCGTTTCGTCCTGAATTCCGGAAGAAACAAGCTGTGGATCACGTCTTTCGACGACTGCAAGAGTTTGATCGGTTTGCCGACGGGTATGACCAACTCATTTACCGACGTGCCGCCTTCCGGATATTCAAACGACCAGAACCATTTTTGTCCGGTTACTTTGATCTCCAAAGCATCCTTCGGAACAACGGTCATGTGAATGTAATCCTGAAAAGCCCAGCCAAATACCGTAAAGGATAGAATAGCCGGAATGATCGTCCACACAAATTCCAATGTGTTGTTGTGCGTAGCGCCGGATGTCATTTCCTGTTTACGTCGTTTGTGCTTTAGGGAAAAATAAATAATCCCAGCTGTAACGAGCGCCAGGAAAAATACAGAGCAATAATAGATGAAATAAAAAAGCGCATCAATATCGCCCGCGTAAGTAGAATTGGCCTGAGGCATCCAAAACGAACTGCTCTCATTCATGTTCTTTGAACTTTCCTTTAATAATCGAATAACAATGTTATATGAAAAAAATCTTAATTATTCTTTTTTTGATGTACGGTCTCTTTTCCACATCACGGCAAGAAACAATCCCAATATCAACATAGTTGCCAATCCGCCCAGTTTCATGACGTTCATCGCCATGACGACGTAACCTTTCGACGCAGGATCGTAATGAAAACAATACAGAAGCAATCGATCCAGCGTATTTCCAACCTTGCCCTCGGACGCTTCTACCAATGCTAATCTGAAATCGCGGTCATTAAACTGAATGCCATACAGGTAACGGGAAATTTTTCCGTCTTCACCCAAAATAAAAACTACCGCCGGATGCGCAAATTCTTTTCGGTCTGCATCATAGAAAAACTTAAAGCCCAATGCATCTGCCAAACGTACGATCTGTGTATGGTCGCCGACGTGAAACCGCCAACCGGCATCCGCTTCCGGTTTGGCGAGATATTCAAGATACCGTTTCCTTTTCAGGCCGGCCAACTCAGCCGTCTCCGAAGAATCAATGCTGATCGTGACGATACGGTAATCTTCACCCGGAGTCCAATTGTTCTGCTTTACCGCATCCGCGACGCCGTTCAGCACCAGCGTGCATAACATCGGGCAATTATAATAGGCTAACACAATCACAACCGGTTTGCCCTGATGAAAATAATCGCCCAGTACTGTTTTCTTGCCTTCATCGTCGGTAAATTCGAGATCAAGCGGAATGGTATCGCTTAGATGTTCGATAACATCGATCCCGCTCACAGGCTGCCGGTCCATAATCACCTGCGCCCGAAGTTCAATCCGTCCACATTGTAAAAGAACAATCGCGAGTATCCACGATGTCAAACTGAATCGAAACACTTAATATCTTTGCTAATTTCCGGCGTTAGTCTTTGCCGGTTTAGAATCTTTTTTTTGCGCGTTTTGATACGCTTCTTCGGCAACTAAGTCCATCGCGCGCGTAATCGGAATTTGGTATACGCCTTTTGCAGCATCAATTATTTTATAATTATTCAGAATTTCCCGTTCTTTAGATCTTAATTCACGCAACGGCGCTGACTCGGGCTTAAGAACCGCTTCTTTAATTTGGTTCTCCGTTACCATGGTGAAAAGTTCCGCCAGTCCGATAATCAATACAACAACGACAGAGAGAAGAGAAACGGTGGCGATCATGATTTTACGCGGATTTGCGTCCCTGCGTTCATAATCCACTCCGCCGTGCTCTGCGCCTAATTGTTCGGCGTGTTCTCCTTGACGTTCGTGCCCGAATTTGTTTGATTCGTTCATATATAATTCCTATGGGTTTGCAAAGTGCAGCGATTTATCGAGTTTTGGATCTTTAACCGGGATCAATGCGTTCTTTGAAAAACGAACCCACATCGCCCAGATAAAAATACCGCCAATACCCAGCATCGTTGTGAGATCCATCCAGGATAACTGGAAACCGTGTTCATGTAAATTAGGAAATACGGACCAGTAGAGATCGACCCAATGCATAAGCAGGAGCCACACGCCGATAAATGCCATGGCAGGCAAGCTGCGTTTGGTCGCGCGCGGGATCAGCCAAAGGAACGGAAGCATCAAATGTCCGTAGATCAGCATGAGACTCACGCTCTGCCATGAGCCTTCCCAACGATCAAGATAAAAAATAGTTTCCTCTGGAATATTCGCATACCAGATGAGAAAGAATTGGGAGAACGCGATATAAGCCCAAAATATCGTAAACGCAAATTTTAGTTTTCCGATATCGTGATAGTGTTCGATCGTGATCTGATTATTCAGAACTTCGTTCTTTCTCAGGACCTGCGCAAACAAGTTGATAAATGCCAAAGCAGTCAAAAGTCCGCCCGCAAAATACCACACGCCGAATATTGTAGAGAACCAGTGCGGCTGAAGCGACATGAGCCAGTCGAATGCGGCATAGGTCGCTGTAAATGCAAAAAGGATCATGCCGGGCGCGCTGATGCGGCGCATGCGTTCGCTATTAGACTGATCGCCGCCGTCCTGCTTGATCGACATATTATATAACATACGGCCGAATATGAACCAGATAGCAAAATAGATCACCGTACGAATTACAAAAAACATCGGATTCAGATAACCGGCTTTTGCTTTCAAAATTGGATCCGCGTCCACTACGTCGGCATGGCTCCAGTGATACAGATCGTGAAAACCAAATATGATCGGAACAAAAAACACAAGCATGATGGGCAGCGTTACCATAATGGTCTCTGAAATGCGGCGCAAAACAATACTCCATTCCGAACCGACGAGATGATTCAGCAAAGTAAAAAACAACCCGCCTAAGCCGATCGAAGTCCAAAATGTGAATGCAACAAGATAAGAATGAAAAAACTGTTTTGAATCCATAACATATCCCGCCGCGCTCAACGCGAGGCCGGCCGCTCCCACGATCAACGCATTTCTGCCGAATGAACCGGGTTCTGTCAGTTTAAAAGTTTCAGTATTGATCTTCATGATTTTTTACTTAAGGTCCTTTCGCATTTCTTGTGGAACGTCTTCAAGACCGGCGTTTTGGCTGCGCTGTAAGGCGCGTATGTAGGCGACGATGGCCCATCGGTCATTCACGGAAACCTGGTTCTTATAGGAGGCCATGTTACGAATGCCGTTGGTCATGGCGTCAAAAAAGTGTCCGTCCGGATTTTTACGCAAAACGTCCGTGTGGTATGACGGCGGCGGCAGGTAACCTCGCTGAACGACTATCCCGCGACCATCGCCGGCCGCACCGTGACATGGAGAACAAAAAATTTCGTAGCGTTCCTGCCCGCGTTTGAGCAAAGCTAAATCCGTCTTAACCGGTGAGACAGCGACCAAATTGCCCTTCTCGTCCTTGCCGGTGTAATACGCCGCATCGCCGCGCAAATTCCCACGCGCAACGGTTCCTGCAACCGGTATCCGCATAGTCGAATTATTTTCATAAAAGTTAGAATACGACTGCGGCTTGAACTTGGGCTGATGATCCATATTAGGATTCAAATGGATCGGCGGCTGATCCGAAGGACGGCCCTGGCAGGCACTAACCGTTACCGCGAACGCGATCCATAAAAATTTCCGGAATCTTTGGTGATTCATAAATAGTTTGATTTATAGGTGATTAAATTATCCTTGAATGACTTCAACATTCTTGCCGCCGATGGACGTCAAAAACGATTTAACTTTTTGTTCGTCGTATTGCGGATCGTTTGACTGAACGGTTACAAAAAAACCGTCATCCGTTACCCGCGCAAAACCGGTTGAATTGAACAGCGGATGATACGGCATGGGCAATTTATTCAAAGCCAGCATACCGAACACGGATGTTAACGCGCCGGTCAAAACACCGATCGCAAAAATCGGCGGCGCATACGCGATATAACTGAAAAAAGGTTTCCCGGAAATCACCAGCGGATAAGCAACGACGCTGACATAATACGTTAACGCGATCATCCCGCACACCGCCGACATCGCGCAGAAAAATACGATTTTTGCTAATGGTGAACGCGACAGCCCCATCGCGCCGTCCATACCGTGCACGGGAAATGGCGAGTGACAGTCATACGCTTTGTATCCGGCTTCACGCGTTTTCACGGCAGCCTGCAGGAGCGATCCCGGATCGGCAAATTCCGCCAGCACGATCGATACCTTTTTCTCTTCTTTTGGCTTAGTTTCACTCATGACAAAACCTTATTATTTTAAAATTGCAGCTGTTTAATGTTTACCGTTATTATGATGCGGATCCGCTTGCGGCAGAATTCCTTTTACCTCCGCCATCGCAATCATAGGTAAAAACCTCAAGAACAGTAAGAATAACACAAAAAATAGTCCAAATGAGCCGATAAACGTCATCCAATCCCATGCCGTCGGACGATAATAATCCCAACTCGAAGGCAAATAATCACGGGACAACGTCACGATAATCACAAACCGCTCGAACCACATGCCGATATTGATGAATATGGTCGCAATGAACATGACCGGAATACTCGTACGTAATTTTTTGAACCAAAATATTTGCGGCACTACCACATTACAAAAGATCATACTGAAGTACGACCACCAGAACGGGCCGAAAGCGCGGTTGATAAATGCGAATCGTTCGTAACCGTTACCGCTGTACCATGCGATGAAAAATTCACAACTGTAGGCATAACCTACCATCATCCCCGTCACCAGCATAACCTTGTTCATATTTTCAAGATGGTAGATCGTAATAATATTTTCGAGTTTGTATATCTTACGCGCAATGATGGCCAGCGTCATCACCATGGCAAATCCGGAAAAGATCGCGCCGGCTACGAAATACGGCGGGAATATCGTCGTATGCCATCCGGGAACGATACTCGTAGCGAAATCCGTAGACACGATACTGTGAACGGACAACACAAGCGGTGTTGAAAGCCCGGCTAAAATCATGTACGCCATTTCATAATGCTTCCACTGCCTGTTTCCGCCGCGCCATCCGAGCGATAATATTCCGAAAATGATCTGTCGCGTGCGCGTTTTCGCGCGATCGCGCAACGTGGCAAGATCGGGTATTAAACCAACATACCAGAATAATAATGAAACGGTAAAATACGTTCCCACCGCAAAAAAGTCCCAAAGCAATGGGCTGCGGAAATTTGGCCACATACCCATTTGATTAGGTACGGGAGCAAACCAATACGTCACCCAAATACGGCCAACGTGAATTCCGGGAAAGAGCAAAGCGCAAATAACGGCAAAAATGGTCATCGCTTCGGCAAATCGGTTGATCGACGTGCGCCATCTTTGGCGCAGCAAAAAAAGGATTGCCGAGATCAGCGTGCCTGCGTGGCCGATACCAACCCAAAACACGAAGTTTACAATCGCCAAGCCCCAGCCGACCGGATTATTTATGCCCCAGATACCGGTGCCCTCAAAGATCAAATAGGTGACGGAAACCAAGAGCAGAAGCAGGCCTGAACTGGCAACCAGAAACGCCATATACCAGGGTTTCGGCGGTTTGTTCTCAACGACTTCGCTGATCTGATTTGATATGCCCTTAAATGTCGGATTGCCCGTAATTAACGGAGCTTCGTCGACGAAAGGTTCAGGTTGATTTGTTGTTGCTACACTCACAGGTTTTTCAGTTTAATTTGTAATCGTGACATTAATTAATTTTTACAGCGGCTAAGCGTTTTTATGTTCTTCTAACTCAGGATTCGGATTTCGCAGTTTCGCCAGATACGATGTGCGCGGACGCGTATTGAGTTCAGCCAGCAATTGATACTGGCGGTTCAGTTTTTTGATCTCGGCAACTTTACTGCTCGGATCGTTAATGTTACCAAATACAATCGCCTGCGTCGGGCAGCTTTGCTGACAGGCCGATATGACTTCGCCGTCCTTGATCTGGCGATTTTCTTTCTTTGCGGTAATGCGCGCACCGCTGATTCGCTGGACGCAATACGTACACTTTTCCATCACGCCGCGCATACGAACGGACACGTCCGGATTCTTCGACATTTTAAGAATTTCCGGGCCGTCCACCTGATTGAACCCGCTGGTACCCGGGTTAAATTCAAGAAAGTTGAAACGGCGAACTTTGTACGGACAGTTGTTCGCGCAATAACGCGTACCGACGCAGCGGTTGTATACCATGACGTTAAGGCCCTCGCTGTCGTGAACTGTTGCCGCTACGGGGCAAACCTGTTCGCAAGGCGCCGTTTCACAGTGCTGGCATCCGATAGGCTGAAACGCTATTTCCGGCTGCTCCACATCGCCGCTGTAATATCGGTCCATACGCATCCAGTGCATTTCGCGTCCTTTGAGTATCTGCGATTTACCGACAATCGGAATATTGTTTTCGCTCTGACATGCGATCGTACAGGCGTTACATCCGATACACGCATTGAGATCAATGGACATGCCCCATTGATAACCTTCAGCATAATTATGCGCATTGTAAATCGATATAGGATCAGGCAATTGCGGGTTTTTCTTTTTGCTTTCTTTGTCGATCAATTCCGCATTCATCTCAGCTATGTCAGTAACGAAATTTGGATTTTTCTGATATTCATTCAAAGTTCCTTCACGCAAGATCGTCGGAACACGGCGCGCAATTTCTGCCGCCGCCAGCGCTTCCGTATCAAACCCGCCATGATCCTGCACGGTTCCGATAGCATACCATTTTCCCGTTTTCGAAATCTGCAATCCAAGCCCGAAATCCTGCGCCGCAGATGTTCTTAAAGCATAAACATTAGTACCGACTCCATTACCCACGCGCCCCGCGGCAGAACGTCCGTAGCCTAATGTCACCGTGACCGAATTATCAGCATGGCCGGGTTGAACCCATACCGGCATTTCAAGTTCGCGTCCGTTATATTGCAAGGTGATCACCGGCTGCTTATTTTCGCCTTTGATCACCTGATTACTTAATCCCAGTTCTTTAGCTGTCGCAAAGCTGACCATCGCCACATTGTCCCACGTGATCTTCGTAACGGGATCGGGCAGTTCCTGCAGCCAGCCGTTATTGGCAAATCGCCCGTCAAACGTCGCAGACGATGACTGAAAAACAATTTCTAAATTATCTTTTGTAGCAGAGTCGGAAGCAAAAGGATTAGATGAAAGATAATTTGTATAGGATTTACTGTCTATTTTCGGCGTGCTGAGCGGCAAAGAACTGTTCGCCAAAATCCCATCATGCAGCACCAGGCGCCATGATTTTTCGTAATCTCCTTTTATTACGTTTTTCCAGTTCTCCCGCACAATATCGTATCCACGATCGTCTTTACTTGCGGCAACCAGATTCAAAAACTCCAACGCCGTCTTGCCGCCGAACAGCGGTTCGATCAACGGTTGAATAATACTCAAAGATCCGTCGGTAGAACGCACATCGCCCCAGCTTTCAAGAAAATGCGCCTGAGGAATATGCCACTTGGCCAGCGATGACGTTTCATCCATGTACGCGCTTAAGTGAATTGTATTCCCGACTTTTCCCATGGCCGATTCAAAGTCCAGATCTGCGGGCGCATTATAGACGGGATTACCGCCCATGATCACCAAGGTCGATACATTGCTGTCGTGCATTTTTTTGACGAGCGCGGTAAAAGCGGCGCGATCCGGCAGCGCAGCGTCTTTCATTTCACGATAGCTGACGGCGTTTCCGATATTGCCGAGGGCGGAATTGATCGCGTAAACCAGCGCATGAACGGAAGCCGGCTGACGCGCGCCCGCTACAACGAGCGACTTGCCGCGCGATTGGATCAGGTCTTTTGCCACGGCGCTCAGCCATTTCATATCAAAATTTCCGCCCGCCAATCCTGCAGCACCTTCGACATCAACGCCTTGTGTCGTAAGTTCCTTCGCCAATGCGGCAGTAAATGCGCCGATCTGACGGCTTTGCATCCGCAAACGGTGATCTGCCATACCGCCGGTGATTGAAAAAACACTTTCAACAACGTACAGGCGATTCATCGCATCGTTTTCAGTTTTGATGCGGCGTCCGTCTGCAAATCCTCTCGCAGCCGTGACATTGTCAGAACCGGTATAAAGAAAATCGGAATCTAAGGATAGAATTACTTGGGCTTTATTGTAGGAATATAACGGCTGGTAATATTTTCCGGTAGCCGCTTTGACGCCTTCGTAAATATTTTCATCGCTGACCGGTTCATACGTAACCCATGTCGCTTTCGGAAATGTTTTTTTGAATTGAGCCTGAAGAAGCGCCAGACTCGGCGACGACCATGATTCGCTCAATAAGGCCAATCCCTCGCCTTCGGAGGTTTTGTATTGATTATATAAATCGCGCCAGAACGTGACAAAATCATACCACGTTTTATCTTCATTGTTTTGTAAGACGAATTTCGAACGATCCGGGTCGTACAATCCAAGTATGGCCGACTGCATGAAAGAATTGGATGAACCGAGAGAGGAAGGATGTTTTTCATTTCCTTCGATCTTCGTCGGGTGGCCTTCATGGCTTTTAGCTAAGACGCCGTATGCATTCAGTCCCATCGGCATCGCAGTGGCATACCATTCCGCAATACCCGGTATGATTTCTTCCGGTTTGATCACATAGGGAATGATCTTTTCAACGGGACGGCGGCAGCCCGCTAATCCGGCAAGAGCGATCGAGGCGCCCATGAGCCCGAGAAAATTACGGCGCGTTACGTTATTGGTCATTTCCGAAGCGTTTTCCGGAAATTCGCGTTCTACAAATTCTTTAAATTCCGGCGTATCGGCGAGTTGGTCTAAACTGCGCCAGTATTCTTTGCCGTTCTGAACGATCATATTTTTTTTGTTTATCGATGGCATGCGGAACAATCCTCCGGTGGAGCAATATTTTTTTCTTTTTTAATTTTTTGAGCAAAAGCGAGTTGATCTGTCGGCGGGGTCCAGTTCATATCGGTGATCTTGACCTTACTCAGATCACGCAGCGACATATCCGGGTTACGATGACAATCTAAACACCATCCCATACTGAGCGGTTGTTTCTGCTCGACTATTTCCATTTGGGCGACATTGCCGTGGCAGGACTCACAGCCGATCCCGCGGTTGACGTGAATGCTGTGATTAAAATACGCGTAGTCCGGCGTCTTGTGCACTTTCACCCATTCAATCGGAACGCCGCTGGTCCAACTCTCTCGCACCGGCAAAAGTTTCTCGCTCTGGGTAAGAATCAGATTGTGGCAATTCATACACGTCGCGGTCGGCGGCACCATGGCTGTAGCCGAAGTCTCTACTCCGACGTGACAATAACGGCAATCCATGCCGAGATCGCCGGCGTGCAGTTTATGGCTGTAGGGCACGGGCTGATTCGGACGATAACCGACGTCGGTAAACTTAGGCGAAGCAAAATACCAGAAAAAGCCGGTCAGCGCGCCGCCCACTACCAGAACAGCCACAAGCGAGATCAAGGGCAGCTTATTCGCTGATTTTGGAAATATTTGAGGCACGTTCTATCTCCTTAAAGTTACAACTTTTACAAAAAATTAATTCTCACGCATTTCAGAGTGTAAAAAAAATCTGCGCGCTGAATATGCTGTTCAATGTGGAAGGCGTTTTTTTAAAAGAATATTTGTTTGAATAAAATTTAATTCGACAAGGCCGTTTGCGGAGAACAAATATCAAACGGGTAAAAATATATTGTCCGACCGTAAAACATGCAAGATATTTTTACAAATCGAATATTTATTTCACTCGAAGCAAATCTAAATTTTTACGCCTATAAAACTGTCGATGATCATGGCAAAGAACAACGCAAAAAGATATATAATGGAATAACCAAAAAGACCGCGAATTAGTTTTTCAGATTTGTTCATCATCACGCGATAAGCCTTCTTAATAAAGAAGAATCCTAACACGACGGCGGCCAGGCCGTAAAAAAGGCCGGAAAAAAAATAGATCAGCGACAGGCTGATCGCGACCAAGGCCAATGTATATAAAAACATCTGGCGGAGCGTGCTATCGTCGCCTTTGACGACGGGCATCATCGGAAGTTTGGCTTTAACGTAGTCGTCTTTACAGAACAAGGCCAAGGCCCAGAAATGAGGCGGCGTCCACAAAAAAACGATCGCAAACATGAGCCATGGCGCAACGGCCATGGTCCCGGTTGCTGCAGCCCATGCGCCTACCGGAGCCATCGCGCCGGCAGCGCCGCCGATCACGATATTCTGCGGTGTATTGGGTTTTAAATATAAAGTGTAAAATAGGCTGTAAAACAGGATCGTTGACAATGACAGGATCGCGGTGAGTAAATTGAACACAAATGCAAAAACCAACACGCCGGTAACGCCGATCGTGATCGAAAAGATCAATGCATGGGTTGAGCTGATCTCGCCCATGGGCAAAGGGCGGCGTTTTTTCGTACGCTCCATTTTCGCATCTATATGACGTTCGAAGTACTGATTGAGCGCATTGGCGCAGCCGCCCGTCAGATACAATCCCAGCATCACCAGTAAAAATCTGCCCGGTTCGTGCACCATGCTGCCTTCAACAATCAAGGCCGTTGCGCCCGTAAAAAGCACGAGCAGCATGATCGTCGGCTTAGTCAAAGTAATGTAGGACGAAATGATGGATTTCAATCTTCGATCAATCTTTCACAATGTAAGAACTTGTTTAATGGCGGCTAATCTATATAACTCGCCTCATATTGTCAAATTTTATTTCAATTTTTTCTCGTCGGGCTTATTCGACCGTTTTCTTAGTGTTGTTAATTATTTATCTTTCTTTGTTTTTATTAAGAAATATTGTAATTTTTAACGGTCGTAGCGCACTTTCCAATCCAAATGAGAGCCCGCATGTCTAATCATGGAGCAAAAGCATGAAAAAAACTTTACTCTTTTCAATTGCCGCAGTCACGTCTATTTTAATGATCGTTTGCATGATTTCATCCGCACAGGCAGGAGTGACGGGACGCCTCAAAGGCAAAGTCATTGACAAAGGTTCACGACAGCCATTACCCGGTGCGGTCGTTAAGATCGAAGGCACTTTTTTTGAAACAACGTCGAATGCCGGCGGCGAATTTTCATTTATCTGTATCGATGCGGGAACGTATGACATTCGTGTAGAACTTGACGGATATGCAAGACAATCCATGACTGGATTCGCCGTCTATCCCGATATGGGTAATGAAATCCTTTTTGAACTTTCTCCGCGTGGAAATGATGGCCACTTCATTGTCCTCGACGCAGAATCTGTTTCATCCAAATCCGATGACCCGTATATGCGCAGACTGGTCGATTCAAAAACCTTCAGCCGGCAGCCTCATCATTCCCTGAATGACATTATTCTGCAATCCTCCGGAGGCGTGTACCAAAGAGCCATCACGACCTCTTTGCCGCTTGGCGAGAGGTATATGCGAACTGACGAGCTTTTTTTCCGTGGCGGAGCGGCAAGGGAATCGGGTACTTTCCTCAACGGATTGCGATTAACGGACGCCAATACCGGCACATCTTTTTTGTCACTTCCCTATGGCGCGATCGATCAGGTGACTGTTCAAACCGGCGGATACGAAGCAAAATACGGGCAATTTGGAACCGGTATGATACAGATCGTTTCGAAACGGGGAGGCAAGTCGCTTGCCGGTTCCGGAGAAGTGGTTACCAGTGACTATGGAACCAGCGTATACAACCTCTCGCTGGGCGGCCCGGTCACGGATCAGATCCGGTTCTATGCGGCGCTCGATTATACGGCCGCGGAGGATGCGGAACCCGGCGTATTCGGTCATCCTGTGATACGATATAACACCACCGGTATATCCAATCCGGACCCCGTCATCAACGATACCGCTATCTTTGTCACCGATCAAAATGGCCGGCTGAAATACAAACGCGGTGCAAGGCCGGACAGGGTCAATGCATCGGACCTGACCAATTTTTATGCGAACGTGTCCTACACCCCGAATGCCGTCATGCAATTTGACCTGACCACGCTTTTTTCATCAATCAAAAGGAATCAATTCAGTTCTCATATATTATTGTCTCCCAGCGGTGTACCTCGTGAAGAACGTTCCACCTATGTAGTCAATCTGACCGGCAAATATTTTCTTTCCCCCTCTATGTTTCTGGAAGGTCATATCGGAATGTATTCGTAAGATGACAAAATTGCCGCCAGATCATTTTTCGAAATGGGTGACAAGGCGATAACGTTTCTTAATGCCTCGACAAGAGGCAACACCGGGTCGACAACCTACTATGCGGACAATTTTATCTATGATATTGATCGCGGATTTCTTGGCTACAAGAAAAGTGAATCCGATGAATGGTTTGGCGGAATCAACTTCAACTGGCAGTGGAATAAAGAACACTTCATCGAAAGCGGCATCGAGTTCTCAAGCCATACGGAGCGCCTGCTTGATATCACGGATATTGGTAATCCGATTGGTGGAGCAAATAATATTTATGGTTATAGAGCATATATTGATGATCAGAACAGATTCGCAGTAAGACACCAAGACAAGAATGACCCGGAGGCCCTTATAGATGGGCCAAAGACACCCAAGACTGCCGCTTTCTTCATTCAAGATAAATATACTATCGAGCGGTTCACGTTCTCAGGCGGCATGAGAGTTGACTATTTTTCTAACGGTGTAAAATCTGTGGATCCACGACAATTCGGATTTATTTCGTTACAGGTTGGTCAGAAACTGAATGAGAGTAAGTCATATATTAAATGGAGCCCGCGACTGGGCATATCGGCCGAATTCAGCAAGAATTTATCAGTTCGATCTAGTTACGGATGGTTCTATCACCTACCCGCTTTTGAAAATTATTTCGTTAGCAGCAATATGGTAGAAAGACTCATTATCGCACCGCCGTTTAAGAATTATGTAGCAAATCCGACACTCGAGCCCGAAAAAACAGAAGCGATCGAAATCGGAGTATCCTACAATACAAGCAAGGTCATTTTTGATGCGGCTTTTTTTCGAAACACTGTTACTGATGTGATCGTGAAAGGTCAACAACCGGCCTTAAATATTCTATGGACGTTAGACAATTCCGCATCATCAATTGTTACTGGATTTAATTTACGCGTTGAAAACCGGATCTCAGATAATTTTTCGATGGGCGCTTTTGCAACGTTTTTGCGTTCTAATACCGCCACGTCGGAAAGCGGTTCCGGTTTTCGCTCCGACTGGTTAATGGATGGTCAAGAACAGATCGATGCCTCCTCGGATCACGAACAGAGAACCACACTGAAATTCTTTGCAGATGGACAATTACTCAAAGGCGAAGGCCCGCTAATCGGAGACGTAAGGCCCCTCCAAAACACAAGCCTATTCGTGTGGATTAACTGGGCAAACGGTTTTCCGTATACGCCAACCGCCGTCACGCGCTATGCGCTGGCAGGATCGTCCACGGCCACCCAAACCGGTGAAAGAAATTCCAGAACCACGCCTTCAACCATGACCGTAGATCTGAAAGTCACCAAAGCATTTAATATCACAGAACGTTACCGCGCCACGCTCTATATCGAGATCCTGAACCTGCTTGACCGCAAAAACCCGATACAGGTTTTCTCTGCAACAGGAAAGGCTGACACCGACGGCTATCTGGCGACGTCGGATGCACAGACTTTAAATACAAGACAGCAGCAGCAGTATCAGTATCTGCTGAAAAATAGTTTGTATTATTCCAACCCCCGGCTGGTAAACCTGGGATGCAAGATCGAGTTTTGAACCCTTACAGATACTGCTCAAGGAGAATGTTATGAAAAAGCATATTTTATTTATTTGTGTGATAATGACCCAATTGGTATTCAGCAGCGCCACTCCAATTATCGCCGGTGTCACCGGCCGGCTCAAGGGAAAAGTCATCGACAAAAATTCACAGGAGGCGTTGCCAAATGCGGTTGTAAAAATCGAAGGAACTTATTTTGAGACGACAACCAATTCCGCCGGTGAGTTTTCATTCATCGGAATCGATGCGGGAACGTATGACGTTACCGGTTCATCAAACTCATACACAAATCATACTATTATCGAGGCTTTAGTATTTCCGGATCAGGTTACCGAGTTGGTCTTTGAGCTGTTGCCTTTAACGACAGACGGATATTCACAATTTACAATGTTTCAAGAGCCCAATGTCCAGTCGAGAAGCCCGTTTACAATAAACGCACTGACACGCTCAGAGATTTCCAAATTGCCGGTCCGATCAATCGATGATATCATCTTAAGTACCACAGGCTCCATTTACAATCGTAACGAACGATCAGGTTATACCGGAAATTATTATTATGGACTTGGAATCGCTGTTAATAATGAGGGATTTGCCGAGTATAGAGAGGCGGCCATTACCGGCAGTGATAATCTCCATGTTCGTGGCGGCGCGGACAACGAATTGGGTTACTACATGGACGGAATGATGCTAAACGATCCATTCACAGGAAATGTGTATACTCAACTGCCTTTCTACGCGGTAGATCACGTATCAGTGCAGACGGGAGGTTTTGGCGCATCTTACGGGAGTTACGCCTCTGGGATTGCTAATATTACTCCACGCCGTGCGGGCAACCGGATTTCCGCATCCGGTCAATACACCACAGATGCCGCGGCGGGATTGCTTGGAGCCAATAGCTATGGCAATCGTTTGTACAGTCTCACTGTTTCGGGCCCGGTTGCCACAAAGCGTCTGAAATTTTTTGCTGCGGCTGATTTGTCTGTCACCGATGACGCGGAACCTTCGTATCTGGGCGTTTCCCGATATCGTTTGACCACCGGAGGCATTAAAAACCCGGATCCAACCATCATGGATACGGTTATTTTCAAAAACCACCGAAAAGGACCAAGGGTTCTTCATGTCAATGCCCAAAGCGTGAGAAACATATACGCCTCAATGTCGTTCAGTCCAACATCGTCCATTCAGATCGATGCCACGGCTATGCACTCTTTCAGAAGAAGAAATATCTTTTTTGCGGAATACCTTCTCGCGCCCGATCGCGTGCCGCATCAGGAACGATCTGCATTTAACCTGGGGCTTTCAGGAAAATGGATCGTCAATCCCGATCTCTTCGTCCGGGCGAGCCTGGGCTATTATTCCACGGATTATCAATTGATGGAGCGCAGTTTGTTTGATAAAGGGAGCGATGGGGTTCTTTTGTTAGGTGAAAGAACAAGAGGAAACACAAATTCCACGACCTATTACGGCGATAATCTGCTTTATGACATCAACCGTGGCTTCATTCCATATCTTAAAACTGAGTCCAATAATACTTCACTAAACCTGGCTTTAGGATGGCGATATGAAAAAGCTCATTTCATTGAAACTGGCATTGATCATAGAAAACACACCGTGCGGTATGCAAGCATATTCGACGTCGGCTATCCAGTGGGCGGTGGCAATAATATTTACGGATATGAGATTGACACCTCCGGTTCCAAGTATCGGCTTAGGCCGATAGGAACGTCCGGAATGGACGGAGCCAAGACTCCGTCGGTGACAGCAATCTATCTGCATGACCGTTTTGATTATGAGATATTTCATTTTGTCGGCGGTTTTCGATATGAAATTTTTGATCCGGGCACGCGGGAACTGAAAAACCTGGGCAATCCAACCGGTAATGATGGCATGTTGAATGAAGACGACTTCAAAGCTGGAAAGAATCAAACTTATATGAGTCCGCGCTTTGGCGTATCGGTGGAAGTTATGCAGGGTATTTCTCTCAGGGGAAATTACGGTTTGTATTATCAGACGGCCAATTACCAGCAATATTATGTTTCGCGCGGTTTTCTTGAAAGAATGTCAGTCGCTCCCCCATATAATACGGTTGTGGGTAACTCCTCTTTGCAACCGGTCAAAAATGAATCTTACGAACTTGGTCTCCATTATGTGTATAAAAACATATTTAAACTTAATATATCCCGTTTTTGGAAAAACGCGTCAAATGCAATAGTCGTAGTTCCGATAACTTCATTTCCAAACGCCTTGCATACTTCGGTAAATGTCAAAGAAGATGAAATTGACGGATGGGATTTTCAGATGGAATCCCGGATGACACAGAACTTACAGATGATTTTCCGTTTGGGCATCGTCGAAAACATGCAGGACTATTCAGTAAAATCTTCAGGTTTTCGTGCAGCTTGGTTGGGTTATTCGTCTGAACGGTTCAAAATGCATCCAAATTATTGGAAAGGATCAAATTTTAGCACAAGCATTATATACCAGTTAAATAAACATGAGGGCCCGTCAATCGGACAGATGCAACCATTTGAGAACATGACTTTTTGCATTGTTTATACCGAAACCGGCGGATCACTCTATACGCCAACGCAAATAACAAAACTTGGCGTTGTTGGAGTTCCGGAACCCCGTGCAATTGCCAGACATAATTCCGGCCGTATACCCAACCGGCAGAATCTCGATATGAAGATCATGAAGAAATTGGCGATAGGGCAAAAGTATCAAATGTCCGGCTTTGTCCTGATCACAAATGTGCTGAACGCAAAAAATGCAGCCAATGTTTTTGCTTCAACGGGTCTTACCAATGACGATGCATTCCTTGCCACACCTGGTGTATCTTTGACTGAAAGAGAACTCAACCAATACAACATAAACCTTAAAGACAATTTTAATCTGGAACCGCCAAGACAAGTGGCCGTCGGCTTAACTATGGAATTTTAATATCGCAATGGAGAAAAGATCATGAAAAAAATTATTTGCTTTTATTTGGCATTCTCTAGCCTCCTGATCGAGAATAGTTTTTCGCAGAACCATCTGAGCCCGACTATTTTTTTCAATTCAGGAATATCGATACCGTACGCTCCCAGCAACTTTACAAAATACTGGAGCCCCGGTTTCAATTTAGGCGGTGGCGCCGAATTCCTAATCAATACTTCGCTCGCACTCCAGCCTTATTTCGAATACAATACCATGCCAGTGAACAAAGCAAAACTTAATACGAGTGCTTCAAACATCGTTGGCGGTAATGTTTCTTTGTACACCGTTTCGTTGAATTTCAAAGCCGGCAGTATAAGACCAGGCGAGGGACTGGGTATGTATGTTATCAGCGGGCTTGGGCTCTTTCAGTTGGATCAAAGCAGTGTCGGTCTGAGTTCGGGGGGTACGGTCAAAGATCTCGGAATTCATGCCGGCCTGGGCTTTATTGATAAAATCTCAGACCGATATGGCGTATTTGCCGAATTCAAATACGCCGTGGGATTGATCAGCGGCAAAAATGCACAATATTTACCGATCAAGATCGGTATTTATTTTGAACCGAGAGATTTGGAAAAATAATTCTACTGATTATATCTAAATTTGAAAGTCATTTCCTCGGCAATCTCTCATCCTGCATCGCACTTTGATAAACAAAATAAGCGACTATAGCCGCATTACGCCGCATGTCCTGCGCCACGATGTGGTCGGGCATGTCCATATTCGTATGCCAGGTTTTCGAACCGTATTCAAGCGGATCCTGTATGAACTGAAAGCCCGGCAGCCCCGCATCATCAAATGCAGCGTGATCCGTGCTCCCTGTTTTCTTTAAAGAGATTGTGGATGCGTCCCAAGCGCGAAACGGTTCAAGCCACTGACGAAAATTTTCGGCAGCTTTTTCATTTCCCTGCATATGAATCCCGCGAATTTGTCCTCCGCCGTTGTCCAGATTATAGTATACATTAAATTTTTCGTAATCCGGTTTTGTTGACATCGAATCCTTCAGATGTTTTGCAACATAATTTCTCGATCCTAACAATCCCTGTTCCTCCCCCGACCACAAACCAACGCGGATCGTTCGGCGAGGCTTGATGTCGAGTTGTTTTAAAATGCGGACGGCTTCCATCATGACCGCTACGCCGGCCGCATTATCCGTTGCGCCGGTCGCGCCGTGCCATGAATCCATGTGCGCGCCGATCATCACAATTTCGTCTTTCAGGTCGCTACCTTCCCATTCTGCAATCGTGTTGTATCCTTTGGTGTCTTTATTCTGCCAATCGACCTGCAGGTCACATTCCAGCTTAACGTCTTTTCCGTTGATAATGAGTTCGGCAAGCTGATTAAATTGTTCCGCCGCTATCACGACTTGCGGCGCGATGAAGGGCGGCTTCACGTCGTACGGTTTTGGATTTTTCCGGCCGAACACATCCTCTTCATCAAGGAGCGGTGTATTGGCGCTTTGCACCGTTACTACTCCGGAATTTCTGCCCGGCATACGCGAACTGCTGGTTCCGCCGTCGAGGATCAATGCGGGCTGCTGCTCGTTGACCCAGGTGAAAATTTTTGAGCGTTCAACGTAGGCAGGATAAAAGGATGAATTCCTAAATTGCGCGCGATAACTTCCCCTGGGTTCGTCTTTCTGGGATGCATTCGCCATGGCTAATAATTCAGCATCCGTTACGCGTTTCGCGGCAGGTTCGAATGAGGGTTCTACTTTGATCTTCTCACCCAGCAGAACTATGGCGTTTTTCAATTTTCCGTCATATTTCGTTTTCACGGCTTCTAAATTTTTTTCATTGACATAAATGATTTTTCCTTTGACGGCGCCGATTGTTGCCGGTGACCAGGCTTTGGGATACGCGATAAGCTGAAAAGCATACGGCGCGGTCACGCCGGCGCGGAACGATTTGACATCCCAGCCGCGACCAAATTCGCCCCAAGCCTCAACCTGCGCTGTAAGGCCGTATGACTCAAGCGTCTTTTGCGACCACGCGTTGGCTGCCGCCATGCCTTTGGAGTTGGTCAGCCGAGGCCCGATAACATTGGTCAGTACATTAAGTAGTTCCATCACCTTGGAATTTTCTATAGCTTCTTTTTTAATATTGAAAGCAACCAGCGTATCAGCGGGATTGAATTGCGCGTGTAATTCAAATGAAAAAATGAACATGCACAGCGCAGAGAATAAAATAAGAAAACGTTTCATTGCGAACCTCTTCAAATGGGTAGATGACAAGTTGGAAGTGATTAAGATGATTAAATAATGTGCTTATCGGGTTTACTCACAACGTCATGGTGAGCGGAGTCGAACCATGACCAAGTTTAGTAAAATCAGTCTTCGACTTCGCTCAGACTGAAGGGTTCTCTTCCATTTATGAGCCAACCCGATAAGCACATTAAATAATAAATTCGATAAAAAGGATTCATTTTCATTCTAAATTGAAAAATTATTTTTTCGCTGAAGCGTCTGCAAATAGGTCAATAATCGTTTTGTATTGCTTAGATTTAGCAACATCGAGCGCAGTACGGTTTTTTTTATCGCGAGAGCGTATGTCCGCGCCGTTCATAAGCAGAAGCCGTACAGCCTCAATTCGGTTATATTCTGTTGCCAACATTAGGACGGTTTGCCCCTGATCGTTGGCTGCCGTTAGATCAGCCCCATTTGTGAGGAGAACAGTAATGATGTTGGCTTTGCCTTTGATGGCCGCCTGCATCAGCGGCGTGAAATGAAATCGATCTCGCGCGTTGACATCGCCACCGTTTTGCAGAAGAGATTTGATAATTTCAACCCGGTCAAATAGCACCGCAAACGTAAGCGCAGTCTTTCCGTCCTCGTCTTTTGCGTTGACCTTCGCGCCTTTCTTGATCAACGATTCCATCACATCCACCGGCGCATACCGGGCAGCATACATCAGCGCAGTCTGCCCGTTGGTGGCGAGGGCGTTGACATCGGCGCCTCTGGCCAGCAGCAGACGTACTAATTTCGAATGCCCGTCACGAGCCGCAATCATCAACGGCGTAGGCTCGTTGAGTTCTCCTTGAGAAGTTGAATCGTACGAACGTAAAAACCGGGCATTGGGATTCATTCCCGATGTCAAAAAAAGATTGGTTAAAATCGCATCGCCCTTGCGTAATCTATGCAGAAAAGATTTTTCACTGTACTCAATGCCCAGGCGATCCAGTTCCTTTCTTGCATTGTCACGTTGATTCCCGCATCCAATTAAGATCATTAATGCGAAAAGGGCATGTAATTTAAAATTCAGAATCAAAAATTTCATAATTGTTTTATCCACCATAACTCCATCCCGTATCACGCAATAACATCGGCTCATCTTCCGTTTCATTAAGGCGTGCGTTCACGATCTTCCCGATAACGATCGTATGATCGCCTTTTTTGATACGCTCCTCGACCGAACATTCAAGAGCCGCGTTTGCTTCCAGAAACAGCGGCGCCCCCGTCACGCCTGCTTCAAATTCACAGCCGTTTATTTTGTTCCCATCCAAATGAACTTCTTTAAAAAATTTTGACGCCATCGCCTTTTGGTTTTTTCCCAAAACGTTCAGCGCGAAACTTTTACTCTGCTTAACCGCTTCATTTGCCCAACTTTCATTTCGTATTCCCACCATCACGAGCGGCGGTTCAAACGAAGCCTGCGACACCCATGTCACCGTTGCCGCGGCGTACGGCATGGACTCTTTGGGATCGGTTGCTTTCGCGGTTAATATATATAAACCGTATTGAAACATTTTTAGCGCGCGTTTTTTATCGCTCAAATTCATTCTATCCTCCTGTTAGGATGAGTGTGCATGCTGAGGTTCCGATCGCAATTTTGTTACCACGTCCACCAAACGCCGCCCGACGAATTCGATTTCCTCCAACGTATTGGTTCGCCCGATCCCGAAACGAAGCGACGCTTTAGCGAGTTCGTCGCTGATCCCGATCGCGCGCAGCACGTGGGACGGTTCCGGCAACGCGCTCGTACATGCGGAGCCCGACGACATGGCAACTTCTTTCATCGCTATCATGATCGATTCGGATTTCGTTTGTTCGAAACTTATATTCAGATTATTGGGCAGCCGTTTGATCTTTTTTGAAGCTTCGTTCGCTGTACCGACTTTTTTTAAAACTTCAGGAGTTTCTATCTCCGGCCCGTTCAAATGAATACTGTCAAGTTCTGTAACGACCGCTTCATACAATTTATTTCTCAAATTGAAGTAATGCCAAAAATTGTTGTCAAATTCCGCTTTACACAATAACGCCGCTCTACCCAGCCCGATAATCCCCGGCACATTAAGCGTACCGGAACGCATCTCCTTTTCATGCCCGCCTCCGTCCATTTGCGCGACAAGTTTTACGCGCGGATTTTTTTGCCTTACGAATAATGCGCCAACCCCTTTGGGTCCATAAAATTTATGAGCTGAAAGAGATGCCAGATCCAAATTCAGTTCATTGACGTCCACACTGACTTTTCCCACGGCTTGAACGATATCGCTGTGAAAAAGAATATTTTTCTCACGCGCGACCTCGCCGATTTTTTGTATCGGGTTTATACTTCCGATTTCATTATTGGCCATCATGACCGAAATCAAAATCGTTCTGTCAGTAATTGCACTGCGAACTTGCTCCGGATCAACCGTGCCGTCATTACGAACCGGCAGAACGGTAATTTCGAAGCCCGACTTTTCAAGGTGTTTGCATGAATCCAGAACGCATCTATGTTCGGCGACGGCGGTGATGATGTGATTGCCTTTGGACGCGTAAGCCTCTGCAACTCCTTTCAATGCCAGATTAATCGATTCCGTTGCGCCGCCGGTAAAAATAATTTCTTTTTTGTCGGCTCCGATCAGCTCGGCAACATCCGCCCTGGCCAGTTCCACCGCTTCTTCAGCCTGCCATCCAAAAACATGATTGCGGCTGGCCGCATTGCCGAAGCGATCGGTCAGATACGGCATCATCGCATCGAGTACTCTCTTGTCCAAAGGCGTCGTGGCGTGATGATCTAAATATATTGGCAGATGACCCATAAAAAAAATACGGTAAATCACGGTGCATGTTTTTTGTGCGGGAAATGTAGACAATCACTTTTCAAAAATCAAGTTTACGCCATAGCTTTCTGTTGACATTTCTTTGCGAATCGTTTATTTTGTCCCACTTAAAAAAGCAGAGGAACATGAGCAAGATCAACGTAGTCATTCTCGGCGCTACCGGAACCGTCGGCCAGAGATTCATTCAACTTTTGGACCGACATCCGTATTTTGAGATCGCCGCTATCGCGGCTTCTGATAAATCAGCAGGCAAAAAATATAAAGACGTTGTAACATGGAAACTTGATACGCCGATTCCCCAGTCCATCCAAGACATGGTCATTCAAAAGTGCGAACCCGGTATGGATGCAAGGATTGCCTTTTCCGGATTAGATTCGACGGTGGCGGGCGAGATCGAAATGGCTTTTGCAAAAAACGGATATGCAGTGGTGAGTAATTCAAAAAACTACCGCATGGAAGCGGATGTACCGCTGATTTATCCTGAAGTTAATGCAGACCACCTCGCGCTGATTGACATCCAGAAAAAGAATCGCGGATTCAAAAATGGTTTTATCGTTACCAATTCCAATTGCTCAATCATGTCTTTTTTACCGGTCATTCATGTACTCGACAAAAACTTCGGAGTTGAAAAAATGACCGTCGTGACCATGCAGGCTGTCTCCGGCGCAGGATATCCCGGTGTCGCTTCATTGGACATTTTAGGAAATATCGTTCCTTATATCGGCGGCGAGGAAGAAGAGAAGATCCGCACAGAGCCTTTGAAAATTCTTGGAAAACTGGAAAATGGACGTATCAAATATTCCGGAATTCAAATAAGTCCCTCGGTAAATCGTGTTCCGGTAGTAGACGGACATCTTGCGTCGGTATCAGTTAAATTGAAGACAAAAACGAACGAGGAGGAAATCAAAAACTATTTAAGAAATTTCCACGGTGTCCCGCAGGATTTGAAATTGCCCCTCGCGCCGGAACGCCCGATCATTATTCATGACGCCATCGATCGTCCGCAACCGCGGCTGGACATTCATCTTGATAAGGGCATGGCCGTTTCCGTCGGACGAATTCGTTCCTGCGAAGTGTTGGACTATAAATTTACCTGCCTCGTTCATAATACGATTCGCGGCGCAGCCGGCGCAGCCATTCTAAATGCAGAGTTACTGTCTGCGAAACAAATGCTATAAACCGCTTGGACGCCGAGGCGCGTGAGAAAATGACCAAAGTAGACTACAATAAAATATAGGAAAAAATATTGGATTCCCGGCTTCAAACGATTTGTAAATAATTTTTAAGTAAATATTTCTTTGCGGCTCCGCACTTCTGCGGTTAATAAAACGAACTAATTTCCATGATCATTATAAAATTCGGCGGAACATCGGTTCAGGATGTCGCATCCATTCGTTCCGTTATCAATATTGTCAAGGCTAAACTGCACAAGCAGCCGATCGTTGTCGTTTCCGCTGTGGCCGGCGCAACAAATCAGTTGATCGAATCCGCGCGCTGCGCCGTTGCAGGAAAAAAGGAAGAGTCGGTAGGGATATTAAACAGTCTCCGAAATCGTCATCTTGAAATTGCCGAAGACCTGATCAAGGATAGCGGCGAATTGGACAATGTCAACAAATCGATTGATGACATCATCACCAAGTTGGCTAACTTAGTCGAAGGCGTGTCGCTTATCGGGGAATTGACAAACCGTTCGCTTGATATGTTTGCCGCACAGGGAGAACTTTTGTCCTCGAATGTTATCGCTCCTGCGATGAAGGAAGCGGAACTTGAGGTGAAATGGTTTGACGCACGGCAAGTCATGATCACCGACGAACAATATGCAAGCGCCATTCCTAACATCCCTGTTTTGGCCGATAAGTGCAGAACGCTTATTACACCCCTCTTCAAAGAATGGCAAGTGGTTTTAACGCAGGGATTTATTGGTTCGACTTCCTCCGGCATTACTACAACACTTGGCCGTGGCGGATCGGATTATTCCGCCGCTTTGCTTGGCGCTGCCATGGACGCAGAGGATATTGAAATTTGGACCGACGTGGACGGCGTATTAACAACCGATCCGCGCATCGTACCGCACGCCAAGCGGGTCAAACAGATGAGCTTTCGTGAAGCATCCGAATTGGCGTATTTCGGCGCCAAAGTGCTCCATCCGGCAACGATCATTCCGGCGGTAGAAAAAAATATTCCTGTTCACGTTTACAATACCAAAAATCCGGATTTTGGCGGAACGCTTATCGCCGCGAAACTCCATTTATCAAAAGAAGCGCAAAGTTCCTCCTGCGTGATCAAATCGATCGCTTTCAAAAAAGACATTACTATTTTTAATATTACTTCTTCGCGCATGCTTCTTGCGCATGGATTTCTTTATTCGATTTTCGAAATATTCAAAAAACACAAAACGGCCGTGGACGTCGTATCAACAACCGAAGTCAGTGTCTCACTGACCATTGACAACCTTGAAAATCTGGAGTCCATCGTTCGCGATCTGTCCGCGTTTTCACAGGTTCAAGTTGAATCTAAACGCGCCATCGTTTGCCTGGTAGGAGAACAAATGCGCAAAACGGCGGGCATTGCGGCGCGAACTTTTGGTGCGATCCGGGATATTAATATTAATATGGTCTCCCAAGGTGCGTCCGAGATTAATTTAACGTTCGTAATCGACGAGAAGGATGTTGACGCAGTTGTGAAACGCCTGCATGATGAATTTTTCTCCGGTCCGTTGCCTGCGGATATTTTCGAATAGAAGGTATGAATCACAACATAAACTGAAAAAGATTTACCTGCTTTTCTTCTCAAAGTGTTTTTTTTTGGCTTCTCAGGTGTGAAAGGTACACAAATGAAAATCGCATTAATCGGTTACGGCAAGATGGGAAAAGAAATCGAACGTTGTGCAAAAGAAAAACAAATTACAGTGTCTGCGATATTTGACGAAAACAAACCGGTGACTGTCAACGGTATTCAAGATGCCGATGTCTGTATTGATTTTTCAGTTCCGTCAGCCGTTGTCAGCAACATCCGACTCTATGCGGAAGCCGGAAAGAATGCCGTTGTCGGCACAACAGACTGGCTTGAACATATTGACGAGGTAAAACGCATCGTAATGGATTCCGGCACTGGGCTGATTTATACGTCAAATTTTTCGATTGGCGTGAATATGTTCTTCAAGATCGTTGAGCATGCGGCCGAACTGATGAATAACTTTTCCGATTACGATGCATTTGTTCACGAACTGCATCATAATCAAAAGATCGACAGCCCAAGCGGAACTGCGCTAAGCATCGCCAAAATCATGATCGAAAAAATAGATCGCAAAAAATCTATTCTTTCAGATACGTCTAAAGGCAAAATCAACGCAGACCATCTGCACATTACTTCCACCCGAATAGGTTCCGTTCCGGGCACGCATACCGTTGGTTTTGACTCGTCAGCAGATACGATCGAACTTACGCATACCGCGCGAAATCGTTCCGGATTTGCGCTTGGCGCCTTATTCGCCGCCAAGTGGATACAAGGGAAAAAGGGGATTTACACGATGGGAGATGTATTGAAATAATTTTCATTACTAGTGAGTCATCGCGGTCTTATCTAATCTTGTGTTTCAAAATTACGAATCATAAAGCAAAAGATCTTCTAATATGACTAACGATTTCATATCGATTATTCTTAAGGGGCTCGCTTTAGGCTGGTCCGTGGCCTGGCCGCCTGGCCCGATCAATACGGAAATGATTCGCCGCGGATTAAACGGTAGTTTCTGGGGAGCTTATTCCGTTGGACTCGGAGCTTGTTGCGGCGATTTCATCTGGGCTGTTGCCACGGCGCTGGGCGTGGGATTACTCCTCGATCAGGAAAATGTACGCCCGATCCTTGGCATCATCAGTTTTCTCCTGCTTTTGTATCTCGCCTACATATTCCTGAAAGGCGCATGGGTTCAGTGGCAAAAACAAAAACGAGGCGAACCGATTGTGTTTGATCAAAAGGAGCAATCCTCGCGCCGCGGTTTTTTTCTGGGATGGACTATGGCAATGCTCTCTCCGTGGAATCTTGCATTCTGGCTCGCTGTGATGGGAGCGCAGACAGGCGATCCGATGAGTCTCGGCGAATCATTGCTGCTGGCAACCTCCGTTGTCACCGGCGCCTCGGCGTGGGGATTGGTTTTGACCATTTCTGTAAAATTCGGCGCACGATTCACAAGCCCGGCATGGGAAACCGTTACTCGCGCTGTCACAGGGCTGTTGATGCTGGCGTTCGCCGGCATGCTCTTGTGGAATATATTTAAATAAAAAAGCTCCAGACAATATGAACTTGTTCGGAGCTTGAGTATTTTTGAGATTATTTTGAAATTGAATCATTATCCAAAAGACATCATAGGATTTTACACAATTTCAGATAAGACGAACTGAACGCATGATCCAGGCTTTTCAGTTTTTCGAGATTGACAAGCGGCTTAACTTTGCCTTCCTCTTTGATCACCGATAAACACGCATACCCGTCTTCAACGAATTTAGCAACGCCGGTGGCGCTGACAATTTTATTTTTTGTGCAAAATTGATTTAGCTGAGCTAATTGCACGTTGGTCAGATCGTTGCACAAGTACACAAGATCAACTTTAATCTGGCCGTTGACAATCGGGTCCAGAGAGCTCATGCTAACGAATTCAAGCTGAAAGAGTTCGACCGGAACTTTCTTGATTGATTTCCCTGATAGCGTAGAGGCTACATTGTTGGAATTAGCATTGCTGCCGCTCCTTGAAATAACCAGAACCGTGCCGCCATTGATCTTGGAATCGTAAGACAGGCTCTTGATTATCATCTCCACATGGGTCGCTTCATCCACATCCATCGGGTTTTGCGCTGGAAACCACGTTAATAGAGACAGAATAAACCCAATAAATAATTTCATATAAAAAATCCTTCCTTTGAAACATAAGCTAAGGGCGCATAATTTATTGTTTATTTTGATGTATGCAAGAAAAAAATAAAAATTCTTTCCTGGGAACTGCGTTAGCAAAAGAAAGGTTGAATTTCTTCTCGTTTTTTATTATTCACATAAAAAAAGGGATCAAGCGACATGATACATGCATCTTCCTTACGCGGTTGCGGCGTTGCCATTGTAACGCCCTTTTCAAAAAACGGCAACATCGATGAAAAAGCGTTGCGCAAATTGGTCAATTTTCAGATCGAGAACGGCACAAACTTTATCATTCCATGCGGAACGACAGGAGAATCCGCCACTATGGAAGCTGACGAGCGCAAACAAGTTATTCGAATCGTGATCGATCAAACTAAAAAACGCGTGCCGGTTATAGCAGGTACCGGAACCAACTCGACCGCCTCTTCAGTCACTTATTCGAAGCAGGCACAGGATCTCGGTGCTGACGGCGTTCTTCTCGTAGGGCCCTATTACAATAAACCGACTCAGGAGGGATATTTTCAACACTTCAAGGCGATTGCCGAATCGATCTCAATTCCCGCTATCTTATACAATGTGCCGGGACGCACGGGAGGAAATATGGAACCAAAAACCATTTTGCGATTAGCAGAAATAAAGAACATTATAGGTGTAAAGGAAGCTTCGGCAAACTTCGGTCAATTTATGGAAATTTTAGAGCAACGGTCAAGAGATTTTTTAGTTTTATCCGGTGACGACGCCCTGACTCTGCCCATGATGCCTTTGGGCGCCGATGGCGTAATATCGGTTGCAGCCAACCAGATTCCGCGCGCCATGAGCGATATGGTCAAATATGCGCTTGATGGAAACTTTGTGAAAGCCAGGGAAATTCATTATCAATATTTGGAACTTATGAACTTTAATTTCGTTGAGTCCAATCCGATTCCGGTCAAATGCGCGCTCGCGTTGATGGGCTTGATAGAAGAAAATTACCGTCTCCCGCTTGTTCCGTTGCAAGAGGCCAACAAACAGAAAATGAAACAATTGTTATTCACATTGAAATTGATTTCCCAATAAGTTTTCGTTTTGAATTTTATGCATCACTCCGTGTGTTCAATTCAAACTGATTTTCGGAAACTTAACTGCCCGGTCACCACAAAATGTCGGCTGTGTCATTCTGCAAGAATCTTTTTGTATCAAAAGTCGCACGGTGTAAAGAAAAAAGATTCATACAGAATGACAATGGTTTAATCCTCGATGGATTGAAAAGTATGTGTCCGGCTAAGTAACCACTCGGAAGCGCATCTCCGCGAAATTTCCATTTTCTTCTTCCCGTAGCATCTTAATAATAATTTCACTATTTTTGTTGAAGCGATAGTCATTTCAAACTGAACAGGAGCTATTATGACGTATTACGCGCTCTCAAATCCTTTGTGCAGGTTTCTCGATAAAACCCCGGATCAATTCACCCGCAACGATATGATCAACGTGATCGAAAATAAGAATATCGAACGAATCACATTTCACTACACCGCTCTCGACGGTAAATTAAAAGAATTAAAAATACCTGTTACCGGACGCGGCATTGCAGAACGCATTTTGGCAGAAGGCGAACGCGTGGATGGATCTTCATTATTTAAAGGAATGGTGGATACCGGTTTGTCCGATCTTTATGTTGTACCGGTATACAAAACGGCTTTCTTAAATCCGTTTGACGAAAATAGCCTGGATTTTATCTGCAGGTACCTCGGGCCCGACGGCAATCCAGCGCCGTTTGCCATGGACAACGTGCTTCACGCGGCGTATGAATTATTTAAGAAAAACTGCGGCGTGGAACTGCACGCTATGGGCGAATTAGAGTTTTATCTTTTAAGCCGCGATGAAGAGTTTATGTATCACGCCTCAAAACAAAAAGGATATCATGCTTCCGCGCCATTTATTAAGTGCGGGCCTATTCTAAATGAAATGATGCGCCACATTTCGCAGATCACCGGCGCAGTAAAATATGCGCACAGCGAGGTCGGCTACGTAGAACACGTATTCAGCCAGTCCGATGAGATTCGCGGAAGACAAGGAGAACAGCTTGAGATCGAATTTTTGCCCAGACCCGTCACGGATGCGGCGGACCACTTGGTTCTGGCGCGCTGGCTCATTCGCAATATAGCTCATCGTAATGGCTGTGTGGCCACCTTTGCCCCGAAGATCGAAGAAGGCGTCGCAGGCAGCGGCCTGCACGTTCACATGGAATTGCTCAAGAACGGAAAAAATATCATGCGCAACGGACAGGCTGAATTGTCCACCGAAGCGAAACAAATAATCGGCGGTTTGTGCACTTATGCAGATACGTTGACTGCATTCGGCAATACAACCGCCGCATCATACCTGCGCCTGGTACCGGATCAAGAAGCGCCGACGCGTGTATGTTGGAGCGATCTCAATCGCAGCGCGATGATCCGAGTTCCCCTCGGATGGGGCAAGATGCACCATCTCGCCCGTAAATTGAATCCGAACGAATCGGAAGCGGCGGAAGTTCTGTCCAATGCGCAAACCATCGAATTACGTACGCCGGACGGCAGCGCGCTGATTCATTTTTTGATTGCAGGTATTACACTTGCCGCAGAATGGGGATTGACCAACAATGAATCGTTGCAAAAAGCCGAGTCACTTTATGTCAAAGGCAATATCTTTAAGGATAAGAGCTTATTGGAAAGATTGCCGTCCATACCGCGAAGCTGTGTGGCATCGTCGCTGCTGCTCGATGAAAAACGGGCGTTTTATGAACGGAGCAACGTATTTCCGCCCAGCGCGATCGATTATATAACCAAATTACTGCGCGCGGAGAATGACGAAATAATGAATAAATCGCTCAGTGAATTACCGCCGGATGAACGGCTTAGTGAAACGCGTAAGATCATGCATAAAGATCTGCACCGGCATTAAAAATTTGCTTGTTTGTATTTGTCTTTTTATGTAATGTGAAGTAGTCATTAACAACAAAGGATAAACAGCATGCTCAAATCGTTTTGCATTTGCGCCGCCGCCATTTTTTTATTCAACCATACTGTTACCGCCCAGGACATTTCCAAAGATCTTGCCAAACTGGACCCGTTCACCGCAACCGCCACATTGGATAATCTTGGGAAAACGCACTACGACCAACTGGTCAAAGAACACGAAGCAAAACTTGCGGAACTTGCTAAAACAGACGTTGTGATCATTAGAGCCGATGTGGTTATGTCCGTTGAAAAACCTGTAAAAATCGCATTTGCGTGGCCTGTCTCCTACGGCCAGAAGTTATCGGACAAATCCAACGTCAAACGCGATCCTTATATCATCACACTGCATCCGGGCAAAGATTCGGCCAACAAAGATGCTGCTCAAAAATGGCAGATCTCTTATGCCGACGGCTCCGTGAAAGCCATACAATAAATTTTAGATAGGTTATTAAAAAGTTAATTTGCATGATGCACGCGGCGAAAAAAATAGCAGCAATTAGTCTGACATCTATTTACGTCACGCTGGCGCTGTCTGCTCCTTTTACGGTTTTTCATCACCATCAAATGCCGGTTCAGGATGCCCGCCATGTCGCCACTCACGAGCTGCACGATACGTCATGCGATAAGCATATCACCGCACACCTTCATCTGTCGGATCATTGTGCCGCGTGTCAATTCACTTCTACAAAACAATCTGATTTTCAATACGTTTGGAATCTGCTTGACAATCAAACATCAGTCGATAACCTCTTTTTCCATTTTGTAATTTTTTCTTCTCAACCTTATCTTTCAAAAGCCGCAGGGCGCGCTCCTCCCGTTATTTCATAAATCCACCAAAAAAAACCTTCAGGCTCGAGCGGCTATAAAATTTTTGTCCGCTTTATTTGCTTTCCTTTATTATTCGAAAACTCGTAAAGGGACTTTATGAAAATACTTATTTTAATGATACTATTATTTCCAACAATGGCCATTGCTGAATCTATAGGCGATGTAATGATCACCGGCAAGGTCATTGACAAAGAATCCGGTGAACCCCTTATAGGCGCTAATGTACAATTGCTCGGTTCTAATCGCGGCGCAACGACCAATGCCGACGGTTTTTTTAATATTTCCGCGCCCTCCGGCTCCTATAAAATGCGCATCAGTTATGTCGGTTATAAAACTGAAATCATTGAGGTTTCGATACAGGACTCCCCCATCGAACTGAGTATCTCGTTAAAAGTATCTCCGATAGAAGGTGAAGCGGTCGTGGTCACGGCGCATGCAGCATACAAAAATGCTTTTGAATCTTACAACGCCGCCACCGTGATTGAAGAAAAAGAGGTCACAAGCAGGCTTTCCACCTCGATCGGACAAATGTTAGATGGCGAGCCTGGTATCGGCGCCCGTTCCAACGGCAGTAATGCCACCAGACCGGTCATTCATGGATTTAGTGATGAAAAAGTATTGGTGTTGGTTAACGGCGTACGGACAGGCGATCTGTCGTCCACTGCCCCCGATCACGCCATGAATGTCAATCCAGCCAGTGTAGATAAACTGGAAGTCATCAAAGGGCCACAGAGCCTTTTATATGGAAGCAGCGCTATTGGCGGAGTAGTGAATATCATGACGGCTTCCATCCCTACCCAATTCGAAAGCGGCGTGCATTTTAAAGGCGTAACTTCCGCCGCTTCCGTGAACAACGCTTTTACATCTAACGGAGCCTTGAGTTATGGAAACGGTCCCTGGGCATTCACCGGCGATCTTGGAATTAACCGTACCGGTAATCTCCAGGTGCCGTCATTCGATCAAAAAGACGGAACTGGAAATATTATCAATAACAACGTGCAGCACCTCGATAATACACGCAATAAGATTTATAATGGGAGCATCGGATCGGCCTACCACTTTGATAGAGGGTATGTCGGCGGCAGTTTTGAAAAGTATTATAACCTTTACGGACTGCCCGTGGTCGAAGAAGCCATCCGCCTGAAGATCAATTCAAAAAAATATAACTTTGCAGCGCAATATAAGCCCTCAGGTTTTATTGAGTCCGTTTCACTTAACGGAGGATATGAAAACTATAATCATAAAGAATTAGAAGAAACGGGCGAAGTCGGCACTGAGTTTTTCAATAAAAGCTTTTCATCCAACCTTATTTTTTCTCATAAGGCGACTTATAATTTTAGCGGAACTTTCGGGCTCTCTTATTTACATAAAAATTATAAAACCATCGGAGAAGAAGCTATCGCACCGCCATCGATAACAAATAATTTCGGAATTTTTGGCGTCGAAGAATATGTCGTATGGCCGGATAAACTAAGACTTCAGGCCGGTCTTCGATATGATTTTTATAAACTAAAGAGAAACGGGGATTTTTCAGACAACACCCTTGAGTCCATATATCCTAACAAAAAAAACCTGAGTACAATATCATCATCAGGCGGATTTCTTTACAGCTTTAATAAAAATTTTGTTTGGGCGGCCAATGTCAGCCGTTCTTACCGCGCCCCGACTACGGAAGAGCTGTTTTCTTATAATTTCCATGCCGGCACCGCAAGTTTTGACAGCGGTAACGGAAATTTAAAATCGGAAATCGGCATAGGGTATGAAACCACGCTGCGCTATCACAGCGATGATGTACAGGTGGAAGGCACATATTATTTTAATACGTTTGACAATTACATTTTCTTCAGAAGAGACCTCAACTACACAAAAACGGATGCCGATAATAATACTTTTCCTGTAAGAGCCTTCCTCCAGGGCCCTGCGCAAGTCTGGGGGATTGAGGGTAGTATCACGGGCGCTGTCAATCGCTACATGAGCCTCGGCCTGTCTGCCGACTATACCCGCGGTGAACGAACGGGCGATAACGAACCGTTGCCGCAAATCCCGCCTTTGCGTGTAACTTTCCGCTCCGAAAACCGATATAAACGGTTTCACATCGGGTTTGATGTTCGTAAGGTTTTCGATCAAAAGAAGGTTGACCGGACATTTGAATCTCCAACGAATGGGTATACATTGCTTAATGTGCATATTGGAACGGAATTCTACATTCAAAAGTATGTCAATACGGTAACCTTAAGAATCGATAACCTGACTAATAAATTATATTACGATCATTTGTCGGTTATTAAAGATTACGCTCCCATGCCAGGCCGTAATATAATGTTAATCTATCAATTACTTTTTTAATCTCCTTTAATGGGAATTGCCAAGAATCAATTGGCAATTCCCTTTTTTTACTTCCGAAACACTTCAACCAATCCGGACTAAAGTCATATCCTTTCCTGGTTAATATCTTTTAGCCATGAAATATTATCTGCAACGAGGAACCTTTCTGCATACGTTTGTATTATCGATGGATAACATTGGCGATACGGAATACAGCTCTTGCCTCGCGTACGATCGATCATGCCGGAACCAGGCTGGAATATTAAACTTCTCTATAAAGTATTTTTTTAGGAAAAACATACGATCAGGTCATAGATTTTCTTTCACCCTTTGCGGAAAAAGATGCGCAGGGTATTTATGTGGTCAGTTCTCATCGCTATAATATCCATACCGTCCGGATTATATCTGTCATTTACTCAGGATATCCCGTCGGCCCCGACTATTATAGCTTTAATGACGATCTGGCTGTGTATTATTTTTGTGTTTAATAAACTCAGGCGTGCAGTGAGTTGATTACCAATTCAATAGTGCTTTCAATTCCTGCGCACGGTTACGGCTGACGAAGAGTTCGGTGCCGGCCTTGTCTGTCAGTATCAACTTATACTTGCCGCTGAACCAAGGGATAATCTCACTGACATTATTAAGATTGACGATGGTGGAACGGTGCACCCTAAAAAAATGTTTAGGATCAAGTCTTGATTCCAATTCATCTAAAGTATATTTCACATCGATTTTCTGATTATCAATATATGCGAAAGTAATACTGTGCTGTGAATCAAACCACTTTATGTCCTGTACTTTGAACAGCTTTATTTTTTGCCCTATTCGAGAAGGCAGCCGTTCAATGTAACTTGGATTATCTTTAGATTGCAGTATTTTTATCACCAGTTTCTTAATTTCCTCTGCTGATTCAGCCGGCTTTTTCAGCCGGGTTTTCACTCGTTCAATTGCGGTTGCAAGTCTGGCCTTGTCATAAGGTTTCAGGAGATAATCAACGGCATGAATCTCAAATGCGCGTATCGCATAATGATCATACGCTGTGGAAAAAACAACGCACGGGACGTGTTTCAAATGACGAATAACTTCGAAGCCGTTCAAGCCCGGCATTTCAATGTCCAGTATGACAAAATCAGGTTTTTGAGATTCTATCTTTTCAAGGGCTTCAATTCCGTTTTTCGCCTCGTCGCATACCGACATGTCCGGATCAGCGAGTTCTTTAAAAAGCCGCTTTAGTTTTTCACGCGCCAGCTTTTCGTCATCAATGATGATAGTCTTAAGCATACTAATATTATTTGGAATTTCTTGGCATCGTTACGACAACTTTCATCCCCTTGACCTCCGCACGTTTAACTTCAACTCCATAATTCTCGCCGTACGTTTTTATAATTCTCTCGTTCACATTTTTTAATCCAATGCCCAAGCCGTCAGGCGTGGTTTTCATACTATTCTCATCCCCGTCATCTTCGATTATAATCCTCCATCTGCCGTTTTCCGCCACCGTAGAAAGCGTAAGGGTTCCCCCGTCGATATTCTTTGAAATGCCGTGTTTTAAAGCGTTTTCAACGATCGGCTGTAAAATAAGACTAGGCAATGGCTCCGTCAGGGTTTCAGGGTCGATACGGTGTTCAATTTTTAGTTTCTCATCAAACCGAACTTTTTCTATTTCCAGGTAGTTGTCAATAAAATGCATTTCTTCCTGTAGAGTCACCGTCTCCTTTTCGGATGCGACCAGTACGTATCGAAAAATATCGGCCAGTTTCTGAATCATATAATCTGCTTTGCCGGGATCGGTCGGAATAAGCGCCGAAATGGAATTAAGCGTATTAAATAGAAAATGCGGATTAACTTGCGCCTGCAATGCTTTAAGTTCAGACCTCAATGCCATTTGTTTGGCAGCCTGAGCATCCGTCATAGTCTTAAGCATCGCTTTGTAAAATCGTGCGGCGTAAAAACTCATAGTGACAGCCATCGTAATGATCACACCAATAAACATCTGAACATACACCGTTTTTACCTTGCCGAGAAAAATAATGCCGGTCCAAGTTTCTGCAACCCAAAGAGCGAGAAGTGTGCTTAGTATTCCAAACAACACGCGGATGCTTATCTGAATAACAAAAGTTTTTCTCGAGGCGACAATATCTGTCGGAGTGAATGTTCGTACAACTTTATCGGCGGCATACCCCATCATAAAACGCATAATTACGTAAAAAATCGACGCAATTTGAAATGCCAGCAGGAAGGCCCCCGGAGTAATTATTGGCGAATATAAACTGCCTATCAAGTAAGCGGAGACGGCAGTAATGATGAAATAGAGGCCCGTCTCGGTAATTATTCTTTTTAGTAATTTATTTGTTTTCATTTCAAGACTTACGCCTATTCCCACTTAAATATTCTGATATTGATCGCAAAAACGATCACACCCCAACCGGCCAGAACCGATAATTCGGCGCCGATATCAAGTAATCCCGCCCCTTCAAAAGATATTTTCCGCAAGGCGTCGTTGACATAAGTCAAAGGCAGAACTCTGCAAATCGGCTGAAGCCAATCCGGAAATACGTTAATGCTAAAAAATGTTCCCGCAAGAAGAAACTGGGGCAAGACGATCAAATTTGAAATAGGCGGAACGGCGTGCTCATTTTTCGCAATATTGGACACGATCATGCCAAAACCGAAAAACACAAGCAGCGCCAAAGCGCAAACCAACAACATGGGCAGTAATGTGATCAAGCCGTGTATCAGCGTAAACCCGAAGGCATAGGTTCCCACGAGAACGATAATGATGACCTGGATCATTGCAAAAATAAGCCGGCTGATGGATTCTCCCAGGAGGATCGTGCTGCGCCGCGCCGGCGTAGCAAACAGACGTTTGATGATGAGCCGCTGTTTCAGCGTTATCAGAACATACGCAGCTCCAAATACGCCGGTGCTCAGAATAACAAATCCTAATTGCCCCGGTAATATGAAATCAATGGTTTTATACTTTCGGCCTTCGATCCTTTCCTGTTTAACCGTAATCGGGCGGTTTTTGATTTCACTCATTTCCACATTCATTTCTGCTGCTATCCCATTCATCATGGCCATGAATGCCTGAGAATTAGATGACGCATCCGAAGTTGTGATCCCAAGACTATACGTTTTACTTGTTCCGTTATCATCTGCGCTGATCAGAATGATTGCTTCGATCTGGCCCTTCTGCAACTTTTGCAACAACACGTCATCGGAAACATCGCTGATCAATTTCAACGTCCGTATCTTAGACAATTTTTCAAATATCGGATTGGATTTATTGCTGTGCGACGATACGCCGACATCCAGACTGAATGATCGATTGCCGATAAATCCGAAAATTAAAATAAATATGAAAGGAAATAAAAATCCAAAGACCAGGCTGGACGGATTGCGGCTGATCGCGGTCAGGCTTGCTTTCACATACGCTTTTAACGCCATGGTATGGCTATATTTACCGGATGTCATGCTCAGTCTTCTCTTAGTTTTTTGCCTGTCAATTCCAAAAATACATCTTCCAAACTTGCCTCTTTCATTGCTTTATGGCGTTTGAACCCGGATCGTATCAGATCATGAATCATTTCATCCGGTGAATCAATTCTGATAATTTGCCCCTCATCCATGATACCCACACGGTCGCACAAAAACTCCGCCTCGTCCAAATAGTGCGTTGTCAATACCACGGTCGTACCGCACTTTTGAATTTCACGTATCAATTCCCATAAATTGCGCCGGGCCTGCGGATCCAGGCCAACGGTCGGCTCATCCAGAAAAACCAATTTTGGATTGTTGACCAGTGTCGTAGCAATGGAAAATCTTTGTTTTTGCCCTCCGGACAGTTTATCAACTCTTGTATGGGCCTTTTCCTGCAGCCCCATTTTTGTGAGCAGATGTACCGGATCAATATCGACGTTATATAACCCGGCGAAAAGTTCCAACATTTCCACAAGTTTCAGATTTGGATAAAATCCGGATTCCTGTAGCTGCACGCCGATGTTTTGTTTAATTTGATTCTGATCCGTATCAACATTAAATCCGTTGATCCAAATGTCACCGCTTGTCTTCTCACGCAGCGTTTCCATGATCTCGAGTGTCGTTGTTTTGCCTGCGCCGTTGGGGCCGAGTAACCCAAATATCTCGCCTTCAAATACATTAAAGCTGACGCCTTTTACCGCTTCAATATTTCCATACGACTTAAACAGATTTTGAACTTTTATGATAATTTTCTTTTCCTGTTCCATCAGCAAACTTCGGCGCTTTTTAAGAGTTGTTTTTCTATACTATCTTTAAACTGTGATCAAGTCCTTTAGCGGCCTTCTCGGCGCATGCGGCACTGTGTCGGCAAAACCGACTCTGACAACCATCTGCGCAGTTCCTTTTCCGGGTCCTGTTATGTCAGCAAATTTATTCCGGATAGATGCCAACTCATCATATTCTTCCGTGATTTGCGTCATCGGATGCATGGCCAGACCCAATTGAGTAGCGGTCAGATGAAGGCGCGCGTATTTCCGGCCTACCTGTATCTGATCCATACGGTTATTTTCTTTAGAAAAGATAATTCCGAATACATTCGCGGAATGAGTCATGTCGCGCGTAACCGATACCGTCTTTTCTTTAAATGAATCGCTAAACGCTTTATCGCGTCCGGCAAATGTTTGTGCGAGAAACTTGGACATCCCGCTAATCCCCATGTTTTCATATCCAAATCCGTCGCGAAATTTTACTAACTCTTCATCTGTAAATCGAATCATCGCTACCGTCTCCGCATGCGTCCGATCCAAATACGTTTCTACCTTCATCGCCTCTGTCATCAGATCGGCCAATTGACTTGTTGTGTTCTTATCCGTTATGAATTGGATTGTACATTCCGCATCGCCAAAAATTCTTGCAAGGGTCTGCAACTGACTTGCATCTGGAGTGCGTTCATCATAGACCAATCGATTGGTCACCCGTTTGGTTATATAATCAAAAAGAACGTCTTTATCTACCGTCAATTTTGAAAATGTAATTTCCGCCACGGGCGATTTGCCTGTATTTTCGACACTATCGGTACCTTCAGTGAAAAACTGAATCAGTGCGTCGTAACCCAAGGCATTTGACGAAAGGCTAAGAATCTCAAGAAAAGTTCCCTGACTTATGTATATTTGACGGTGAAAGATATCAGTCATTGGCAAAAGCCGTTCTGAATCAATGAAAAGCAGCATCTTGTTATCATCGGCCAATTTGATTTTCCACGGTTGTTTGTTATGCGGGCTGGGGGCCAACATAGCATAGCTTAAAATTTTTAGTCGAAAGTCGGTAAAGGATTCGGTTAACTTCTCCGGATCCCATCCTTCATGCGCCGGATTCGCGTTGTCACTCTTACAACCTGCGGCGAGTCCGGTAAACGCTACTGCGGCGCCGCTGACAGTGACGATTTTAATAAAATTTCTTCTTTCCATTTTTTCTCCTTTTCACTAACCGAGGGTATTCGACAAATTATTTGAATTTTAATTTTACCAGTTCCATTTTAGCCCTACTGGAATTCGGGTTCAATTCCAAAGCTTTTTGATAACAAATCCTTGCGCGTTCAATCTCATTGTTTTTCTCATAGGCATTCCCCAAAAACGAATAACATCCTTCCAAACCCCATCGAGGCGATAAAGAATCTACCGGTGTTTCCATGCTTTCCTTCTCGAATAAGGACAATGCTTTTTCAAACTGGCTGATCGCTTTATCCGTTCCGCCGCCGAACATAGATGGCGTGTTCATAGTTCCGATACCCATTAGATAAAATACTCGCGGGTTCTTGTCATTCGCAGAAACTGCTTTTTGAAACAAACCGTTGGACTTCGGACCCAACCACATTCCGGAAATTGGGCTGAACTGAATTTTCATTCCGGTTAACGATCCTAACAACGCATAACTGTCCGCATCTGTCTTATGCAAGCTAATTGCTTTTTCAAGCGACTTTATTGCGTTTTCGACATGGCGCTTACCCGCGTCCTCATCGCGTGTGGATTCATCAACGTAAAGAAAATATATTGCCAATTGGTAATCGGCGTAGGCATTCCAGTACAGAGATCGATAATCTTTTGGGGCAGCATCCACCGCCTTCGCTAAAATAGCCTTCGCTTCATCCATCTCAGATTTATTCCAGTGTTTCACAGCATGGTCGATGGTCTTAATACCTTTAGTCAAAAGCATCGCACCCTCGTTTTCGTTCTGAGAATAAATCCGAGTGCATGTAAACAAAAAAATCAACAACATACTTGTTTTTTTCATAGCACGGTTCCTCCAATTGATTTTGATTTTTTTTTATGCAGTCAATATAACCGCGCTTGGGCATATCGAAAATCAATTAAAGTTGAAATAGCAAATAGTTCCTTCAAGTGCACCCAAAGACAGTTGAAACGCATTAAATGAAAAACCCCATGAAATACTATCATGGGGTCATTCACTTATTCGGTTTAATTTCTGTCACGGACGCGTTGCCCGCTTGGCTGCAATTTCCAAACGGTTTGCCGCACGTTGCAAAGCCTGATTAACCAGATCAATATCATAATTAGCCCGGTCTTCCAGCCGTTTTCGCGCGCGGTCATGCGCCAGCTTGGCGCGATTGACGTCAATATCCGCAGAATGTTCGCACGTTTCCGCCAATACCATGACTTTGTTGTCGTGGACATCCAGAAATCCTCCCCCGACAGCGTAATATTCTTCATACCCGTCTTCATGACGCAATCGCATTTCACCGATTTTAATTGATGAAATAAACGCGGTATGTTTATTCAAAATCTCAAAACTGCCTACAGTTCCGGGAGCAACAACTCCACTGACCTCTCCGTCAAAAACGACTTTTTGCGGAGTAATAACCTGAACATGAAAAGTTTTTTCCATAAAATTCCTGCAATTAATCTGTTAACTCATGACACCAACGAAAAATCAGGCGCGCATTTTCTTTGCCTTTTCTTCCGCCTCATCAATTGTTCCCACCATATAAAATGCCTGTTCCGGCAATTCATCCATGTGGCCGTCTGCAATCGCTTTGAAGCCTGCGATCGTGTCTTCCTTTTTGACATAACGGCCGGGAGTTCCGGTAAATTGTTCCGCAACAAAGAACGGCTGGGACAAAAAGCGCTGGATTTTACGGGCGCGCGCAACGACGATCTTATCTTCATCGGATAATTCGTCCATACCGAGAATCGCAATGATATCGATGAGATCTTTATACTTCTGTAGAATTTCCTGAACGCGTTTGGCAACATTGTAATGTTCTTCGCCAACAATATGCGGGTCAAGAATACGCGAAGTCGAGTCCAGAGGATCGACGGCAGGATAAATTCCAAGTTCCGAGATCGCGCGGGATAATACCGTCGTTGCATCCAAGTGGGCAAAAGCCGTCGCCGGAGCGGGATCGGTCAAATCGTCGGCGGGAACATAGATCGCTTGAATAGAAGTGATCGACCCTTTTTTCGTCGTTGTAATGCGTTCCTGCAATTCACCCATTTCAGTTGATAAAGTCGGCTGGTATCCTACAGCAGAAGGCATACGGCCGAGAAGCGCGGACACTTCCGAACCGGCCTGCGTGAATCGGAAAATATTATCAATAAACAATAACACGTCACGTCCTTCTTCATCGCGGAAATATTCCGCCATGGTAAGGCCAGTTAATCCCACACGTTGACGCGCGCCGGGCGGTTCATTCATCTGGCCGAAAACAAGCGCAGTTTTCGCAAGAACACCCGACTCTCTCATTTCATGATAAAGGTCATTGCCTTCGCGCGTACGCTCACCGACGCCGGCAAACACAGAATATCCGCCGTGCTGCTTGGCAATGTTATTGATCAATTCCTGGATGATAACCGTCTTGCCAACGCCTGCGCCGCCGAATAATCCGGTTTTTCCTCCGCGCATGTAGGGTTCGATCAGATCGATCACTTTAATGCCCGTTTCAAACATTTCGCTCGATGTGGCTAATTCGCTCAGTTTCGGTGCCGCGCGATGGATCGGATACTTTTTACCTGTTGTAATAGGCTCTCCTCCATCAATGGTATCTCCGATGATATTGAGCAAACGGCCCAACACTTCAGGGCCGACCGGTACCGTAATAGGCTCGCCTTTGTCGATCACTTCCATGCCGCGAACTAAACCGTCGGTGGTATCCATCGCAACCGTACGAACGCGGTTTTCGCCCAAATGCTGCTGCACTTCAAGCACGAGCGAAGATCCGTCCTGACGTTTGATCGTATTGGCATTCATAATTTTCGGCAGTGTGCCTCCGCTGAATTCCACGTCCACCACAGGTCCGATGATCTGAACTATCTTTCCTTTATTCATTGTGCTTCCTCATTTATTTAATTTAAACTAAAGTTTACAATTTCACATCTATACCAAAACTCCATCGGTTAATATCCCCCAAAGCCCCCATCCGTTGCTCTGAATATTCAAATTTTGGCGTAATTTCATAATGAGATTTCATAAAAAGTCTTGAAGGCAATTGTATACCAAAACCATATCTTTCTCCCCATACTTTTCCATTGCCTCTAATAAAATTTTTTGATGAAAATCGTACAGATGCTATTTCGAGCATATTGATTTCCGTTCCGAAAATGAGTTCCTCACGCCCGGACTTGTATGAGTGATCGGATACAAAGACGTTCGCAGTACTAAAATCTTGATAGGAGAAATGGTTTACTATTTCAAATACTTCTGCGGAACCATTCAAAATGTTTTTGTTGGTATAACTGAAACCATGTCCAATCCCCATACGATAATTTCTCTCAACTAAAAACGCTATAGAAGTAAATGAGAAAAACACATTTTGAGAATCGATGACAAGCGAGCCGTTACCATGATACTTTGGATTACTACCTATCAAATTATTTCCGGTGCTGGTTCCAATATACAAGATATTGTTACACCCTAAAACTCGCCCAATTGGAACTTTTGCCATCACACCTAAATCATACAATGTAGCTTCCGCCGAAATTTTGTCGATTTGACTGCTAAAGCGCTTAATAGTTACACCAAAAGAAACCATGTCAAATATTTTGAAAGCATAATTTAGTGCAATAACGTCGTCATGCGGCTCATAAGAGCCAATTCCTCCTTCAGGGAATTCTTCAGTCGTTTTTTTAATTGAACCAAAACTTACTCTACGATATGTAAAGGCTAATGACCCGAATTTCTTATGAGTATATCCTGCCGTCCAATTATGACTTGAGATACCCGCAAAATAGCCAACATTATCGTATTGAAGGGCCATGCCCCTCGTAAAACCAACTCCTGCCGGATTCCAATAACCGCTGTTCCATTGATCACCAATTGCAACCGTATTTCCTAAGCTGTGAGAACGCGCATCCGGCGTAATGTTAAGAACTACAAAAGTAAATAAATCACTATTTGTCTCTTGGCCTAAAAGAGAGTGTAAATTTAACAGTGCGAACAGAATGAGTATGGTTGTTTTCTTAATCATTTCCTTTGAAATCTTTTCATGTATTTCGTAGGCTCGCATATATCTACTTCTGCAACGCCTCCGCTCCGCTGACCACTTCAAGGATTTCCTTGGTAATCGCCGCTTGTCGCGCGCGGTTATATTTAAGAGACAATGTGCTTATCATTTCTCCGGCGTTCTCGGTTGCGGAATCCATCGCGGTCATACGCGCACCCATTTCCGCCGCGAAAGATTCCAGCAATATACGCCACATCTGAACGTTAAGATGTTTCGGGATCAGGGTATTGATGATCTCAAACTGAGAGGGTTCGTATATATAATCAGTTTCTATCTTATACTGGTTACCGTTACTTTCTACTTTTTCCGGCTCCACAGGCAAAAGCTTTTCGAGAACCAAATTCTGCTGCAACGCCGACTTGAATTCGTTGTACACCACGTACACTTCATCGGCGCGTTCTTCGTTGTATTCTTTTACGCAAGAAGAGATAATATCTGCGGCATTGCTAATGCTCATGGTGTTGAAGAAATTGTAAAACCGGCCCGCCACCTTAAATTGCCTCTTAACAAAAAATTCGTCACCCTTTTTTCCAACGGTTACCAACTTAAGGCGCCCCTTATCGTGAAACGTTTTAAATTCGTTACTCATCAGGCTGTTGACTTTACGAATAATAGTACTGTTAAAAGCCCCGCATAAAGAACGGTCGGCCGTCACGACAACCAGCAGCACGTTTTTGACGTCTCGTTTGCTGATCAGCGGATTAAGCCTCGCAACTTCGCAATTTGCAAGATGTTGGATCAGCGAACCCAAGGTATAAGCATAGGGCCTTGCGGAAATGATATTTTCCTGAGCCCGGCGCAGTTTGGCCGCCGCAACCATCTTCATGGCTTTCGTGATCTTTTGAGTGCTTTTTACACTGACAATGCGTCGTTTGATTTCACGTAACGTTGCCATAATTCCCTTTAATTTTTTTCAATTTCTTTCTCGTTCAAACTCTTCATCGCTTCGGCTTCAATCGCTTGTTTCAACAGACTGTCCAGCGCGACTTTCTTAACCGGATCAACGGCGATAGCCCGATAAGTATATTTGAAATCCATTGATGAAAAACCGTACATTCTGCCGATCGAGTCCAGCGCAGGTTCGGGATACGATTCCGGCTTTTGGTACTGCTTCATAAGACTATCTTCACGCAGCGCCGACACATACATTTTCACAAATGAATCCAATGGAATTTCCTGAGCATTTTTCTGTTTTGATTGACATCCTAATAACATAATTAAGGTTGTCAGCCCGAACATGACCTTCTTACTCATAACGTTTAGGGCGTTTCCTTTTTAGTGCTGTCTGCGTTTCTTATGGACTCTCCCTCGCGTAAGGTATTCGAAGATTTTTCACTTAAATACTGAAGCGACAGATCGTCAAACTTTTTCTTCAGATCGGGATTCGAATTGATCTGCTTGTAAGTAAATTTAAAATCATCCGGAGAATAATTAAACGGTTTTGTAAAAGGTTCGAGCTCTTCATTGGTAGCTTCCGCCGGCGATTGATGTTTTTTCATGAATGCGTCGTCGGAAAAGACCTTGAACCAGATCTTAACATAAGTTTCCATGGGAACTTCTTTCGGCTGCTTGCTGCACCCGGATCCCGCAATCATCGCCGTAACGATGACGCTAGTTAATATCCATTTCAATTTCATAGCAACGTCCTTTACTTTAGTACACTGCTGTTATTTAGTATCTTCTTTTTTCTCCATTTCTTTGTCGAACTCACCCATCATCTTCGAAATGGATTCAGCATCCATTCCCTGGGCTTTTAATTCTTCTTCCAACATCACTTTAGTAAATGCTTTGCCTAGTTCAGGATCCTCTTTGGCGATTTTGTTAATTGCTTCGCCGATCCCTTTGGCTTTTTCCATATCTTTATCATACATCTCTGCAGTGAATTTGAAATCGTCTGCGGAGAAGCCTTCCGCTTTGCTGTACGGGCTAACGACGTCATTGGCAATATCTTTCGGATTCTGACTGGTACTGGTTTTTTTATCAACCAACATCTTCATCATGATCTTCGCCATGCTGTCCGCAGGAATTTCTTTAGGCCCGCAGGAAATGATTGAGGTCAAAAGCGCAATGCCGACGACCATAGTGATTAGATTTTTCATTAGACTCCTTTGATTTTAAATGCCTTTTTGAAATCGCCGATGATCGTATTCAGTTGACTACGAAAATCGTCTGTTAATTCTTTTTTAGCCATGATTTGATCCGTCAACGTTTTGTGGCGCAGTTCTATATTTTCAAGCAGTTCTTTTTCGAATCGTTTACATTCTTCTACCGGGATTTCATCTAAAAACCCGTTCGTTGCGGCAAAAATGATCACGATCTGCTTATCAAATGAATACGGCTGATACTGACCTTGTTTGAGAATCTCCACCAGTCTTGCTCCGCGGCGTAACTGCTGTTGCGTGGTTTTGTCAAGATCCGAACCGAATTTTGCAAACGCTTCCAGTTCACGGTATTGCGCAAGTTCCAATCGCAACCGGCCGGCAACCTGCTTCATTGCTTTGATCTGCGCGCTGCCGCCGACGCGGGACACGGAAATACCGACGTTGATTGCCGGACGTACGCCGGAGTAAAACAAATTTGATTCCAGAAATATCTGCCCGTCGGTGATCGAGATCACGTTCGTCGGAATGTAGGCCGAAACGTCGCCCGCCTGCGTTTCAATAATAGGCAACGCAGTCAGGGAACCGCCGCCTAACTTATCATTCAATTTCGCGGCACGTTCCAGTAATCGTGAATGCAGATAGAAAACGTCGCCCGGATAGGCTTCGCGTCCCGGAGGACGGCGGAGCAAAAGCGAGACCTGGCGGTAAGCCACGGCATGTTTGGACAAATCATCATAGACGCACAAAGCGTGGCGCCCGCTGTCACGGAAAAATTCACCCATGGCTGCGCCGCTGTACGGTGCAATGAACTGCAATGGAGCCGCTTCCGATGCCGACGAGGAAACGACAATGGTATATTCCATCGCGCCGGCATCTTCCAGGATCTTTACAACTTTCGCGATCGTCGATTCTTTCTGGCCGATACCAACGTAAATACAGTAAACGTCTTTTCCCTTTTGATTGATGATCGTGTCCACCGCAACGGCGGTCTTTCCCGTCTGACGGTCGCCGATAATGAGTTCACGCTGGCCTCTTCCGATCGGGATCATCGAATCAATCGCTTTAATGCCGGTGGCCAATGGTTCCTTTACCGACTGTCTTTCGATCACTCCGAGCGCTTTTCGTTCGATCAGCGACGTGTGTTTGGAATGAATCGGGCCTTTGCCGTCAATCGGTTGTCCTAGCGCATTCACGACTCGTCCGAGCATTTCTTCGCCGACGGGAACTTCTGCGATCTTACCGGTACGTTTAACAATGTCCCCTTCTTTGATCATTTCGGTTTCGCCGAAAAGTACCGCGCCGACATTGTCTTCTTCCAGGTTCAAGATCATGCCCATGATCCCGTGAGGAAATTCTATAAGTTCACTCGACATCGCGTTAGACAAACCGTAAATACGCGCGATACCATCGCCAACCTGTAATACCACGCCGGTTTCATATGTGTCAATTTCTCTTTCGAACTTAGAAAGCTGTTGCTTCAATATGCTTGAAACTTCATCCGGTCTCACTGATACAGCCATAATACCTATCCTCTTATATTGATGTATGTTTTATATATAAATTTTTTAGATTGCTTTCCGTTTTATTCTGAGAACTGCTCACGGAGCCGTTCCAATTGGCGCTTTACGGAACCGTCGATCACCGTGTCGCCGAGGCGAACCAAGAACCCGCCGATCAGTTGAGGATCCTTGCGAAAACTCAGATGAGGGGATTTACCCGAAAACGCGGCCAGCTTTCCCGTCAGAATCTCGATTTGTTTGGGATCGAGATCGACAACGGACACGACTTCTGCCTTAATAATGCCCAATTGTTCGTCGTGCAGCGCCATGAAATCTACGAGGATCTCATCCAAAATATCCTCGCGGCCTTTAGTGCATAAGACGACTAGAAAATCCAGCGTCTCTTTGGATAAGGTTTTCTCAAAAAGCGCTTTAAAAGTATTTATCTTCTGAATCGTAGTAATGATCGGATTCTTCAAAAATGTATTGAAGTCAGCGGATTGTCCGATAACGGAATGAATATGAAGTATATCATTATAAATTCTATCCAGCAATTTCTTGTCATTTGCCATTCCCAGCAATGCATTCGCATAACGATGCGCGGTTTTTTTATTTTTCATGAATCCATATATCCTTCATTCCACTGTATAAAACGTCCGGTCAGTTTAAACCGACACAACTAATTCTTACTTGTTGGCATTTCTTTAATAAAATCGTCCACGAGTTTTCTGTGTTTTTCAGCATCCAAATTAGCGCCGATGATCTTGCCGGCAGCCTGAACCGCCATAGCGGCCACTTCGTTCTTCAAAAACACTAAGGCGGAATTTTTTTCGTTATCGATTTCTTTTTTGGCAGTTTGAAGAAGTTTAACTGCCTCGATCTTTGCCTGTTCCGCTATTTCATTTTTAAGTTTTTCAGCGTTTTCTTTTGCCTTACGCGCGATGTCCTGCGCCTCACGTTCTGCCTGCGCCAGCATTTCATTGTTCTTGGCGATGAGTCCCTCGGCGTCGCGTCGTGCTTTTTCCGCCTGCTCCAGAGAGTTCTTGATCTTCGTTTCCCGTTCCTGCAACGTCGTAATGATCGGCTTCCATGCAAACTTACCCAATAGAACAAGAAGTAATCCGAAAGTGATGAGTGTCCATATGATGAGGCCCGGATCAATGTCCAGCAACCCGCCTTTATGCCCGCCTTCTTCCAAAAGCATAAAAGTGATTAACAATGTTTTCATAATTCTTCCGTTTAAAGTATTTTTTAATAAATACGGATATACCTAAAGCGATGGGAGGGAATCCGTCCTCCCACCGCTTATATCATAATTATCCGGATTATTTCAACGCCATAAGGATACAAATAACTTCTGCAAAAAGCGCTACACCTTCGATCAGAGCGGCCGCGATGATCATGGTCGTTCTGAGATCGCCTGTTGCTTCCGGCTGACGTGCAGCGCCTTCAAGAGCCGACGCGGCTAATTTACCAATACCAAGCCCCGCGCCCAACACTGCTAAACCGGCGCCCAGACCCGCACCCAAATATCCTAATCCAATAGCTTCCATGTGAAATTCCTCCGTTAAATAATGTAGTGAATGAGTTTAATTGCGATGTATTTCATTTCAAAAAATTGCTTAATGATGTTCAGCTTCCACAGCATGTTCTTCGTGCCCGCTGTGCAATGCCATGCCGATGAAGATCGCCGACAACAGCGTGAAAACATATGCCTGCAGGAACGCAACAAAAATTTCCAGCATGTAAATAAACAACGCCATCGGAATGGAAACGAAAATGCCCACAAATACGGATTTCAGAACAAAGATCAATCCTATCAGCGACAGGATCACCACGTGGCCTGCAGTCATGTTCGCAAAAAGACGGATACAAAGAGCAAAGGGTTTGGTAAAAAGTCCGATGAATTCGACAGGAACCATTATAACAATCAGCACCGCCTTCATCGCAATATTCATATCCATTTGGTCTATGCCGCCCATCAAATGCCTGAAATATCCGACAATACCCTGCGCTTTTACGGCAGAATACTGGGTGACCAAAAAAGTACAAACGGCCAGCGTCGCGGTCACGGCAATATTGCCTGTTGCAGTTGACCCGAAGGGAATCAACCCCAGCAGGTTGGCAAACAATATGAAAAAGAAAACCGTTAGGAAATAATTAACGTAGGCATCGGTTTTTTCGCCGAAATTCGGACGAACAACTTCTTCGCGGATATAAACGATGATAGATTCAAAAAAATTATAAAGCCCTTTTGGAATTAATTTTGGCCTTGCCAAAACTGTAAATACCAAAAGCAGCAATAATGCTACGATCCACATCATTACAACGTGTTTGGTCGGAGACAAGTCAATCGTCATACTCCCGATGTGGATAGGGTCAAAATGCGGGAGTTTAACTACTCCAAAAAACGGTAATTCGAGTTCGTGCGAATTGGTAATGTGGTGAAGAATCGTTCCGCCAATGTCAACTTTTCCTGTTTCTTCGACTGCCTTAGCTGCAGCCTTAGTGCCCTCTTGCGGGGCGTGGGGATCTTGCAGTAAATTCAATAGCATGCGTTCTATTTTCCTGTTTTAATTCCGCATATGCGGGTCAATAAATAAGCGGCCGTTTTTATGCCAGAGCCGGCTCCCGGATGGACATCAGCTCTTCATCACCTTCTTCAACTGGAGACCACGATTAATAAAGTAAAGTTCCACCATTTGAAACAGGAGATAATAAATGCCAAATGTGACAATGAACAATTTTATATCAATATCGACAACTTTGACCAAGATGACGATCAATATACCCACGAGCAGCATCCGAATTCCCATACCGCCCATGACTATACTTAGAAACAGCTTCATGGATTTATTAAATGCCCATCGCGTCATGTAAAAGCCGGACAATACGTGCACCAAAGCTAAGCCGCAGGCGCTTATCACAACCGTGATTTCATTGTTCTCGGTTAGAAATGCATTCATGATGAAGAACACAACCAACGTAATCGTCATTACCGTCAGCAAGAAATATTTCTGACTCACAATCTGTCTTTTTCTTTTTTCGCGCGACCCGGTTTAGGTAAATTAGATACAATTCTGTACAAATTATAGAACCCGCCAAAGAGGCCTAAAAAAACGCCCGTTAAAACAAACAAAACCTTGGTCTCAAATTTTTCATCCAGCCAATGACCAAACCACGACAAAAAACCTAAAGTTAAAGCAAACTGCCATCCCCATGTCATGAACGGGCCTAATTGACGTGTCGAATCGGCAAAGTTTTTCAGGGGCTTTTTATCGTTCGTATTCAAAAACTAACCTTTTACGATCTTCATTTCACCCGTTGCCGGGTTATCCGTAATGATCAGCGGTTTTTCTTTCACTGCTTTCATTGAGCATTTACCGTCAAAGCTCGCGCCTTCATCAACCACGAGCCGTCGCGCGCGAAGATCACCCATAACGCCGGACTTAGCTTCCATCACCAGTTTATCCTGCGCCGAGATATTCCCGCTGACTCTTCCGCCGATCACGATATTTTTCGCATCAATATCACCATCAACATTTCCGGAGGATCCGACCGTCACGAGATCGTGGCACACGACTTTTCCTTTGATCTCTCCTTCAATTCGAATACTCGAGGATGCCGTGATCGAGCCGACGATTACCGTTCCGCGTCCGATCAAATTCAGATTTGTGCCCGATTGAATTTCATTTTCTTTTGCCATAATTTTTCTCTGCTTAGTGACGAACGGTTGAGACCTTAAGAATATCCTGAAATTGCGGAATATACTCTGCCGGGTCCTGCGGTATTCCGTCTTTCCATATTTCAAAATGTAGATGAGTTCCCGTCGCGAGTTGCCCTGTTTTTCCTACGGTCGCAATAATATCGCCGCCTTTTACAAATCCGCCCTCGCGACACAATAAATACTGAGCATGTTTATAGATCGAAAAAAAACCAAAACCGTGATACAAAATGACCGTGTTGCCATAGTCGCTCAGCCAATCCGCCATGACCACCCATCCGTCGGATGCGGCCTTAACGGGCGCGCCTTCCTCCGCAACGATGTCGTATCCTAAATGAGAGCTATTTCCAAATAAATCATTCATCTTATTCCCTTTAGAAAATCCCTGCGATATGAAACGGCTGTTGACCGGCATAAGCGAAGGAATGATCTTCGTATACATTAAATAATCGGAAGGAATCGCCCTTTCCTGGTCCATCCCCTTTATCTGGCTCCTGGACAAATTGTCGTCAGCATAGGAATACAGATCTAAATTTTTCTCGTTGGCAACCGTTGTTCTGCCAGGACCGTTACCCACAGAGTCCTGTACGTTGCCCAAAAGACCGAACACCATTCGAATCTTCTCGTTTTCCTGCTTGACTAGTCGGTATTGTCTTTCAATCAGCTTGATGCGTTTATTATCAACTACTAGCTGATCATACTTCTTCTGAAGGTCGTCGTAATAAAAAATTTTATAAGAATATGCATAATAGTAAATTAAAGAGCCTGTGAAAAAGAGCAACGCTATCGCTAAAAAACCGGCTAAAAGCTTTAGCCGACTCATTCGAATGCGAAAGCTTTTAGGATCAGAGCTGGCATCGAACATCACCAGAAGTGTGATGTATTTATTAGAGGTTTTTTTTGCGCTCTGCAATATTTTCTCTTTTAAATTAACGGACCTTTTACTCCGTCATAAGCCAAAATTCACAATAAAATCAATCATTAAGAGAACATTGCCGTTTTTCAAAAAGGCAACGAAATATATTGAAATGATTATGAATTGTCAATCTATTTTTGATAAAAGTCACCGTATCGAAATTGAATATTAACAACAAATAAAAAACCCATTCTGCATGGGCAGAATGGGTAATTCATCAGGAAAATTAAGTTTTTCACATTAGGGTCTACGTTTGCTCACTGTTCCTTCGATTGAGACGCTGATTTTGGTTGAGTCGGTGGTTGTCGTGTTCGGGATTAAAGCCCTTGTCCAGGCTTGAACTTTAATCGACTTGACTCCGTTAAGTCCCGTTACCGCCCAATCAAAAGTTGCGTCTCCGTTATTCGTAACTTTACCAATTGAGCTATTATCAACGAAACACTTCATGCTGTCCACCAAACCGGATGTTACATTAGCAACCCTTGCATGGATCGCTACAGTCCCATTGCTGGAAGGAATGAAATCGTCGTTGGCTGGACTCAAAATCTGAACGATCGGATTAGTAACGTTGGAAACCTGAATATCGAGCTCTTTTGTTGCGCTTTCCTTTGACTCATTATTGACGCGGCAGCGAATGGTATAAAAGCCGGGCGTCAGAGGCGGTTTCCAACGGATTAAATCCAGTCCGTTTATGGTCACAAACGTTCCCCCATCCAAGGCGGTCCAAATGTAATCCAGGCTTTCCTCATTTAAGTCTCTCGCTTCAACATAAATTGTAGCCGTATCTGATACCAGGATCGTCGTTCTATCCGCAAAAATTCTGTCTATGATGGGCTTCTGACCGGAGTCTTTTCCCAAATTCAGGTTATCGCAACCCAAAAATAGGATAAAAAAAAGCGTGGATAACAAAAATCGTTTCATATAAATAAATTCCTTTTTATTCAGCTAAAGCTGCTTGTAGGATTTTTTTGGAAATATTATCCTTTACGAGAATAACGACTGCAAATGAGTTTCTATCGGAGCCGGCGGGTATTACAAAAGCCCGTGGAATGAGATCGTGAATCGTTTTTGGAGTAATTGAAGTAATGGATTGGGGAAGAAGCGCTTCCCTTACAACGTAATGTAAATAGTCTCCCTTATCCTCAATAACAACCATTTCAACAACGAGATTTTCAATATTCGAATCTCCATATCTTGCAATCTGGCCGCCAACGGTCAGCGTATCCGCATTAAAGCTGGTCTGCCCTTCGCAATACAGCTTGACTTTCTTTAAGGTCAGCGAATCCAAGATAAGCTTATACCGATCTTTGACCGTTGCTTTGGATGAAGCCCCTTGAATCCACGTTTGTTTTCCGTTAAAAAAGGTATGAGGAAAACCGCGTGGAGTGCTGCCGCGATATTCGGTCGTATAACGAAAATCAATATCGGGCGATGAAAGCGAATCTTCAAGCGAATTATCTGAAGGTGTCATGTGGTATTCAAGAATCAACACTTTCCCGCCAAAGTCGCCTTTTAATTCATAGGATGCCTCTTGCGAATACTGAATTACATTCGGGATCGAATCAAAATTGGTGTAATGCATAATGAAGTTTTCAACAACGGCAACCTGATCGGCTTCGGCGTCTGGATTTTTCGGATCCAATGTGTTGTCCCGAGGAAGATCCGCGCAGCCTATCGTAGTAATAAAGAATATCAGCAGCAGGTACTTTTTCATGTATTCGTTCCTTAAAATTGAATCGACAGGTTAATTCCGGCTGATACTTTCCGGGCGTTCATATCCAGCATGGGCTGCAGAGACCACGGCGACGACGTTCCGGTGTTATCATCGGCAAGAACTTCGAGTTGTGAATTCTTGTTCTTTATCAGCGCCATGACATAGGCCCCGACCGCAATGGCCGTGACACCGGCGGCGGCGTAAGCGACTTTATTCCAGTTGTTTGCCTTCGCATAGGTATCATTAATTTTCTTGAGGCTTGTGGCATCACGGTAATCTTTGTCGTATTTCTTTTTATTGCTAAAAGATACGAGGGTCGCTGCACCGAGTGCGACGCTGGTAACAAGCAGTGTTCCGGTTGGCGCACCGCGCAATTGGACTTTCTCCATCCTGCGACCTTCACCGGTAAGCTGAAATACAATATTCTGCGCAAGCATCTTTGCCATGACGCCGGCTTGTTCTTTCGATGGAGCTATCGCCTTTTCTCCGACTACTTGGCCATTAGAAATTTTAGTGATCGCAACATCAATCCGAATTAACTTACCATTCTCTGAAATATCTCCAGTAATGATATAATCGGCGCCAATCAGGTTGCCGACTTTTGTTTGTTTATCCTTGTCCTCCGACAGATCGCTCAATACAAAATCCTGCTCCGCCAAAATGTCGTCAATTTTCTGACGCTCCGCGATGAATAACGATTTTTTTTGAGATAATTCGGTTTTTAACAAAGCGGGAAAAGATCGTTGAAGTTCGTCAAGGTAGAATTTCTTGGTTGTGTTTTTAAAATCCAGAACCGCGACTACGGGCTGAGAGTGCTCCGTTTGGCAATATACGATAGGCGGAACAGGATTTAAACAAAACGCAAAAAACAATGAGAGTAATATTTTCTTCATCCAAGTTAGATCCTTCTGTAAGTAGAAACGCTTTTCACTCAATAACTTTATATAATCGAAATCGGCCTTTGGTAAATAATTATTTTGGGTTATTTTTGACTGAGAGTTAACGGTAAATATCCAAATAACATGCCTATATTTTGATGTAATATAATTTGAATTTACAATACATATGGCTGAAATAATTGTGAAAAAAAAGAACACTGCAAGATTTTCTTTGCATATAGCGTTTCACACTGAAAATAATTTCAATGCGTTTTCTCGAACGATTTTTAGTTTTGTTTCTTCTTCTAACGGCAAAGACAAAAACTCATCCGCATTTTTTCTCATGTCCTCCACTTGCGGCCCGGGCCAATCCGTTCCGAATAACACTTTATCTGCAATTGCCTCCAGCCGCGGAAAATAATCACTTAACAGTTTTTTCGGCGGAATAGATGAAATATCCATATACATGTTTTTATGCCTCCGAATCAGATAAAAAGCCGTGTCCATCCATATGGGACGTCCGCCGTGTGCCATAATGATCTTCAGTTTCGGAAAATCGAGTGCGACGTCATCGAGAGAAATCGGATCGCCGTATTTGATTCGCGCGCCAGAAAAAAAAGATGTGCCTGTATGAACCATTACCGGAATACCCCACTCTTCGCATCGCCGGTAAACGATTTCCAGATTCTTCATTCCGTTCAGATAGTCGTTTGGATAAAAAAGCTGGTGCGGCGGGTGAACTTTAATAGCCCGTATACCGAGTTCATGAATCAGACGATGTATATCTGCGTCAGCGTCTTTTGTAAAGCGAGGATGAACGGAGCCAAACGCAATAAACCGATCGGGTGCGAAACTCTGATATTGAGCGGAGAAATCGTTAGAGCTGTCATCGAAACCCATCAGATCAGGGCTGACATAATTGATCAATCCGACTTTCTCGATTCCTGCACGATCCATTAATTCGATCAACTTTGCCGGGCTTTTCATCAGGTCCATAAGAAAATCAAAATTTTCTTTCCCCAATGCCATACGTTCCAGAATTGCAGGCTTCAGCTGCCACCAGGGTTGAATATGAATATGGATGTCGATAACTTTGACCATGGCAGACGATTACGCTTGAAATCCAAATGGATTTTTTGGCTCGCTCGCTTCCTCTATCTTTCCAAATTGTTCTTCGTAATGACGCATGTTCTGGACCAGTGCAGCTATCACGCGTTTTACATGTCCCGGGCTCATGATCACTCTCGCGTTGACCGTACCGGTCGGCGGTGTTACCAACATAAAATCGAGTATGAATTCTTCTTTAGAATGCGCTACGACCATATTGTTGGCATAAGCGCCTCCCTGTTTCTCTTGCGGGAAATTAATTTGAATTTCCTGAATCTTTTTTTCTTCGGCCATTCTGACGTATCCTTTGTATTATATTATTTGAATTTTTTGCAAAATGTGCATATTAAATTATACAGTGGTCAATATATTCTTGGGGTTCAATTCGTCTCCGAACGAGGACTGCCTTGCGATCACGAATCATTACCTCTGCGGGAATCGGATGACTGAGGAAGTACGGCATGGATTCCGAAAATCCATATGCGCCCGCGTTAAAAAACGCGATGGTGTCCCCTACTTCAATATCGGGCAGTTTTACATCCATCCCTATACAATCCAAGCTGGTGCACAATGGACCTTCAACACGGTATATGTTTGCAGGTTCATGGTCAAATTTATTGGAAACCCGCACCGGGTGATTCTGGTGAATTAAAGCCGGGCGCAGAAAATTATTAATCCCTGCATCCGTTATGACAAATCTAACGCCTCGTGAGGTTTTGACATCTACCACATTTGTCAACAGCACGCCGCACTCGCCCGAAAGATAACGTCCGGGTTCCACGATCCAGCGCACCGTACTCAGCGATGAAATTTCTTTATGCAGATCGCTAAACTCTCGCCCCAATGCTATGACGTCAAGTTCTTTCTCGCCTTCGGCATACGGTATTCCCAGTCCTCCGCCAATATCGATATACTCAAGCGATAGATTTTTATGATCCATGATATCACATGCGAGCCGTAGAATATTTTTGGTATTAGCTGCGAGCTGTTTATAATCCAACACCTGGGCGGCATTAAAAACGTGAATCCCCACAACGATGACGTTTTCAAGCTTCCTTACGCGATCAATGACGTCGAAAATCTGGTTCTCGTCAATCCCGAATTTTTTGGCCTGAGTCCCGCCTATCATTTTGATAGATTCCTTAATCGCATAATCGGTATTGACGCGCAGTCCGATCTTTATCTTCTTATTCTCTTTCTTTGCGGCGGAGTTTATTCTAATTATCTCATTTTCTGATTCACAGTTAAACGAGTAAATTCCAAGTTGTATTGCCAATACAATCTCATCGTCGGATTTCCCCGGCCCGGTAAAAACAACGCGCGCTCCATCGATGGCCAATTTTTTTATGGCTGTCAATTCACCTATAGACGCCACGTCAAACCCGCATCCGAGCTCGGCGAGTATTCTGATAACGGCTAAATTCGGATTGCTCTTCATTGCATAAAAAATGTGTACATGCGGTGGCATCGCTTCGCGCAATCGCTGAAATTTGGCACGAATAATCTCCGAGTCATAGACGTACAGCGGCGTCTTATATAGACGTGTCATCTCTTCAAAATCCATTCCGCCGATCTGAAGCCGTGATGTATTGCGTTTAAAATATTCCAGCATGATTATTGAGACTGCTCACAGAGTTTTTTTAAGTTTTCCAGACTGCTTACATTTAGTTTATTCATTCCGATCCTGACACTGAGCACCTTGATGCCGCCCAACAATCCGCTGAAAGTAAATTTTTCTTTTATGGTAACTTTGGTGTTGTTCTTATCCAATTCAAATAAAAGCACCTCCGGCTCCATTCCGTTCAATGGCCCTCCGGAAACTTTATATACTATGCGCGACGGAGAATCTGCTTTCACAAAACCCACATTCATTTTCAGCAATTGGGTGGCATCGCGCACCCCGGCCAGCATTGTGTCCACGTTGACGCCCGGGATCTGAACCTGCAAATTGATGTCTTTAGGAATATCAAAATTATCAAAAGAAATACCCCCCATCATAGCGATCACGTGCCATCGCCGGAGATTCTGAGCCTCGGCGAAAATAGCCTCCCGGGACACCCGAACATCTATACCGGTTTCGCTGTTATATTCTTTCGGCAGAAAAAAAATAATGACGACAAGCGCTGCGATCATGAAAACGACAAATAAGATCAGATTTTTAATCCATCTAAATAAGAACATGATTCATTTCCTTTGCAGAAAGAAAAACGTACGTTGTCCTGAGAATAATATTCGGCGAAACCACTAAAAGAAATAATTTATTTGTTTTTTCCCTAGTCTGATGCGCGTCAAAAAATATCACTCTAAGCCTTGAAAAACAAGCCATTTCTTACTTGAAATACGATATAAAATTGATTACTTTTTCAAACTAATTGTTTTGAAATCAAATCATTAACCTCGAGCCGTATTGTGATTGCCTCCAAATCTACCGACACGATTGTCGAGCAAATTCTTGATAAAACAGACGGTGAAAAAGAAACCGGATTACCGAGCCCTAAGACTTTTGATAAGCCGGAGAATTTTAACAACCGCGAACTGAGTTGGCTCGAATTTAACCGGCGCGTACTCGAGGAGGCCCAAGACCCTACCGTACCGTTGCTGGAACGAATTAAATTTCTTTCCATTTTCAGCACTAATTTGGATGAATTCTTTATGGTGCGTGTGGCGGGCGTGCGGCGTCAGATTGATGCAAATGTGTTAAGCAAAGGCCCCGACGGTTTGCTCCCCCGGGAGGTCATGGAAGCTATGTCACGACGAATCCATGAACTGACGGAAATTCAACATGATTATTTTTTTGACACGTTGCTGCCATTGCTCAACAAAGAAAATGTATTTATTCTGAAGCCGGATCAGCTTAACAACGATCAATTGATTTTTGCAGACGATTATTTCAAACATACGGTAATGTCCATCCTGACGCCATTGGCTATCGATCCCAGTCATCCTTTTCCGCATCTGACCAACCGAACCCTGTGTCTCATTGCGGAAATGAGATCGTTAGTCGAGAGCAAGCTTCCAAAAACAAATTTAGCCATTATTCCAATTTCAGTTTCAGTTATTCCCCGGTTTGTGCGCCTGCCCTCGCCTGAAGGGTCTTATCAGTTCATCCCGCTTGAGGACCTGATACGGGTATGCATTCATGAATTATTCAAAGGCTACGAGGTATTCAACTGTTATGCGATTCGCGTGATACGTGATTCCGATCTGCAATATGACGAGGATCCATCCGAGGATCTTATCAAGACCATTTCCGAAACTCTTCGAAATCGCAGAAAAGGCGCCGCAGTTCGATTGCAGTTTGAAAGGAATATATCAGAACCGGTACTGAAAAACTTGATTCAGGAATTAGATGTAGAGCCAGAAGATCTGTATCCGACCCGTGGATTCATAAGTTTCTCCGAACTGATGGTTATCTACAGTCAACTCGATATTCCGCATCTCAAGGACCCCGTATTCGTTCCGCGATTGGTTTCGGAATTCGAAACCGGAACGGATATGTTCAGCGTGATCCGAAACAGCGACGTGCTCATTCACCATCCGTATCAAAGTTTTAATTACGTCACGCGTTTTTTGCAGGAAGCGGCTGAAGATCCTCATGTATTAGCGATCAAAATGACGTTATACCGTATCGCCGCTAATTCGCCGATTGCTCAAGCGCTTCAACTCGCCGCAGAACGAGGTAAACAAGTTGCCGTTCTAGTTGAACTAAAAGCGCGTTTCGATGAAGAAGCAAATATTCAATGGGCGCGTAAGCTCGAAGATGCCGGCGCGCATGTGATTTACGGGATGTCCGGCTTGAAAACGCACTGCAAAGTTTGCATGATTGTGCGCCAGGAAAAGAACAAGATCCGCCGATATTGTCATCTCGGAACCGGTAATTACAATGATCGTACGTCGCAGATTTACGGCGATATGGGGCTTTTCACGGCGCATCCACGGTTTGGCGAAGATTTGTCTAATTTATTTAACGTACTTACGGGTTATTCCACGCCTCCGAAATTTCACCGCATTAAGATTGCGCCTACGGAATTGCGTGAGACGTTTATCTCGCGTATTCGGCGCGAGATCGCTAATGCCAGGGAAGGGAAGCCGGCATTGATTATTGCCAAGATGAACGCGTTGGTGGACAAGCAGATCATTTTGGAGTTATACCGCGCAAGCCAGGCGGGCGTTTCGATTAAATGTATTATACGAGGCATTTGTTGTTTAAAACCGGGCGTGAAAGGGCTCAGCGACAATATCGAAGTCATCAGCATTATTGACCGGTTTTTGGAACATGCACGTATTTTCTATTTTCAGAATAATGACCAGCCGGAATATTTCCTTGCCAGTTCTGACTGGATGCCACGTAATCTGAATCAACGGATCGAAGTACTTTTCCCAATTAAAGAACCGAAGTACCAGCAGTACATCTGGAATATTCTGCAGATTCAGCTGTCCGATAATGTCAAAGCCAGAAAATTTCTGTCTGAAGGAACTACCATTCGGGTCAAAAACGATAAGAAAAAGAACCGCTCGCAGATTGCTTTATATGAAATGCACGGTAAACTCAATTAATTTCCACTGATCGTCATGTCTGCGATCTTCAAGGTTGGACATGCCATAGGACCGCGAAACTCCAGATCATTTCCAACTGACATAATATTTTTCAGCATATCTTTCATGTTAGACGCCACCACGACTTCATGAACCGGGTATACCGGTGATCCATTATCAATCCACAGCCCTGACGCTCCGTATGAAAAAACTCCGCTGACCGGATCAAATCCGAATCCCATGAGTTTTGTAATTAACAAGCCTCGTCCGGTTTTTTGAATAATTTCTTCGGGCGTTTGAGTGCCTTTTTCAATAAATAAATTATTTACTCCGATCGTGATCTCCGAATCATACCTTCGATGGGCATGCCCTGTTGACTCTGTACCGGCTCTCAGCGCAGCTTTCGTATCATACATGAATTTCTTTAATACGCCATTTTCCACAATTACCTGTCGTGAGGTAGGGACCCCTTCCCCGTCGAAGGGTCGTGAGCCGAGCTTGCCTCGTAACGATCCGTCATCAATGATAGTTAAAAAATCCGGAGCGATTTGTTTTTCTATCTCATCTTTCAAAAATGATAATTCACGGTTGACGTTATCGCCATTTATCAATGAAAAAAAAGACGATAGAAATGTAACCCCGCAGGGCGGTTCAAAAATTACGTCGGCTTGGGTAGTTTGAATTTTTCTTGCGCCTAATAATCGGACGGTTCGCTCTACCGCTATGGCGGCTATTTTATCCGTAGAATCCAGTTTATCGAAAAATCGACTATAACTATACCAGGTTTCGTTTGTCCGAACGCCGCCCCAGGCTGCTACCGGCGAAACCGATATCCGCGACAACGTCATGGAATACGAACCTGAACTACCTTTTGAATTAAGAACGTGAATAGATGAAGTCGTGTTAGTAAAACCGGCTCCCTCGGTGTGTGTGATCCGAGCATCATTCTCATACACTTTTTGTTCAAGCGATTTTGCCAATAAAATCTTTTGATCAGGGCTCATATCCTGCACATGAGGATCAAAAAGTTCAAGGTCGTCGCATGGGGACAGAACCGCGCGCGGCAGAACGTTATTTTCATCTGCATCGGACAAATCAGCCAATGAGCAAGCGGAGTCTATGGTGGATTCAAGGGCGGGTTTTGAGAAATCGGTTGTAAATGAAAATCCGGTCTTGTTTCCGAGAAACACTCGCAATCCTAGCCCTTTGAAAGAGGATTGTTTCAGGCTTTCAATTGAGTCGTTGCGGACATGAACTGAGAACTCTTCGCCGTTTTCAATATACACTTCGGCGTGGCCGGCGCCACGTATCCGGGACCATCGCAAGACTTTTTCGGCTAGAGATAAATAATCACTCAAGCAGTAATATTTTCTATAATTCGCAGGTAATTTTGATAACGGTCTTCTGATATATCCCCATTTTTAACTGCGTCGATAACTTTACATCCGGCTTCATCGATATGATTGCATTCCAAAGAAGCACACTGCAGGTTATAATTCCTAAAATCCCTAAAATATTTTTTCAGGTCCTTCGGCGCAATACCGCCCGGTTCATATTCTCTTACGCCGGGAGTGTCGATTACAAATCCGCCGCCGTCTATTTTACTGAAGACAGTTTTTTGCGTTTCAACATAATCATCATCGGAAATGGCCTTGAAGTCTTCCGGCTCCGATGGAATCATCGTTTTTTGCGGCCGGGTCAGTAATTGAAACAGCGTCGTTTTCCCTACGCCGGTGTGGCCGGTGAAAACAGTCGTCTTGTTTTTTAACATCATCCGGATTTCCTGAAGGCTTGATTCTAAAGCCGATGAAGTATATACGATACGATAACCCATTCGTTTATACACATCCATTTGCTCGAGAAACATATTGTCCTCCGCCAGATCAATTTTGGAACAACAGATAACAGGCTTGAATCCTCTTTTTTCACATACCGCTAAGTGGGTGTCAAGCCAATCGGTTCTCAGAACCGGTTCTTTCACGGAGGTAACTAGAAATATCTGATTTACATTGGCGGCCTGAATTGATTCCCGGCCTTTAGACGACGGACCGGCTGCATAATTTTGCCGCGGTTCATATTTATCGATCAATCCCCTGCCATCTGCACGAAGGGTAATTCGCACGCGGTCACCGATATATATAGGGCCTTGTCGCTGGACAGATTCCTGCACAGCGCAAAGATAATCTTTATTTTCTGCGGTCACAGTATATTCTGATTTCTCGATTGACGAAACAAAACCATTCAGCGTTTTTACTTTGAATGTCGCCTGCGGCTGCACATGAGATTGTAAGGGTCTGGACGCCGATTGGTTTTTTCCGGCGTCAGAATTTTTTTGATGCTTAAACTCGGAACTCTTGTTCCTGTTTTGATCAGACCCTTTTGATTTATCTTTTTTAAATTTTCGATTTTTAAACCGGTCATGGTTCTGATGATTTGTTTGGGCCTGTACGTTTTTAGGTTGAATTTTATTTGGTTGGGCGTTATTGACCTGAACATTTTTTAAGTGAACGGCATCGGACTGATTTTTCGGCGGCTCAGGCTTTTTTTGTTGGCCTGAATTCTGTGAAATTTTCAGTTTATCGTTCAGTTCATCAAGATACTTTTGTGCCCAGTTATTATCGGACATTCACACTCCTTATTTCAATTTTTCAAATTCGGTAAACAGCCGGTCGTACGTTGCAGAAATATATTCCGGCATGACTTTAACGTCTCCGATCACCGGCATAAAATTAGTGTCCCCATTCCAGCGAGGCACGATATGCATATGCACATGATCATCGATGCCGGCGCCGGCCGTGCGGCCAAGATTCACGCCTAAATTAAATCCTTCCGGTTTCATACATTCACGCAGAGCGGTAATACTTTTTTGCGTGGTCTGCATAAAATCCAGCAACGTCTCCGGAGGCAGTGAATTGAGATCGGGCGCATGCTGATAGGGCACCACCATAAGATGGCCGTTGTTGTAAGGATACAAATTCATCATGACAAAATTATGCGTAGACCGAAAAAGAATCAAATTTTCTTTATCTGTATCGTCTTGCGGCTTGAAACAGAAAATACAGCCCTCGCCTTCGCTTTTATCCGCCGCCTTAATGTAACGCATGCGCCATGGCGCCCATAATTGAGTTGGCACAACTTTCTCCGTCAATTAGTGAATAATAACAAATCATTTCGTGTCATTCCACATCCCCTCGCTTTTAATCAGTTCAATCAGACGTTGATCTGCGGCCGCCATGTCAATATTACGTTCAACCAACTCTTTTCCAACGTAGAGATTGATCTTTCCGGCGCTTGAGCCAACATAACCAAAATCGGCGTCGGCCATCTCACCTGGCCCATTGACAATACAACCCATGATCGCAATTTTGACGCCTTTAAGATGTGCAGTCTTGGATTTGATTCGAGCCGTCACTTCCTGCAGGTCAAATAGCGTGCGCCCGCAGGAGGGACATGAGATAAATTCAGTTTTGGATATGCGCAGGCGCGCTGCCTGAAGTATATTATAATTGAGCCGTATCAGGTCGTCCGCTTCCATGTCAGGATCTTCAATATAAATGCAGTCGCCTATTCCGTCACAAAGAAGCGATCCCAATTGGATGGAAGCCTCAAATAATGTCGGTATTCCTTTCTTTGCAGAATAGTGAATCTTAATCGGCGACTTAAGATCAGCGGCATGAAGTTTTGCTGCCAGAATACGGTTAGCATAGATCGTATCGTCGCATGGCATTGAAACTGAACAGTTACTGAAATCCTCATCGGAACACACCCGCATATATTCGACGGCCTCATCTGCAACTGTCATTATCTGACTGAGAGATGGGTGTGAGTCGAGAGATGCTGCTTCGAGATGCAATGCCTTTTTCTCAAAAACTTTCAATAAATTTATTATGTCAATAATTTCCGATCGAACGTTTTCTCCAGGCGTGTAGTGTAATATGTCGCAATGTAAAATTGAACTCTTTGCAATATCTAAGTCCTTTTTAATCTGCGCAGAAATTGCAACCGGAATATGGTGATTTTGAATCAGTGAATATAAATTCTGAAGCGATTCTACATCATTCAAACTTTTGATTTCGACACGCACGATTTCGGCTCGCACTGCATCCGCTATCCCGGCTTTAGACATGTTTTTAACGGCGGTGAATGCTTTTTCCGTATGGGATATAGACATCGGCAGCGGAAGTTCTACGCGCACATGATGAACACCCCCCAAATTGAACAGGGGCAGTTCCACCGTTTGCGACCATCGTCGGCCGTATTGAAATGGGCCGCGCGCTTCACAAATATCCGGATCGTCAGTATGGTTAAAAGACGGCTTTTCATTATAGCTGTTATATTTTCCTGCAATGGCGCGCGCTGCTGGAATTTCAAAAACAGAGTTTTCGGTTAATGATACACGAATCGTATCGCCTAAACCGTCTTCGAGTAATGCGCCAATTCCAATGGCAGACTTGATGCGCCCGTCTTCGCCGTCACCGGCTTCCGTCACACCAAGGTGAAAAGGGTAATCCATTTTGAGTTCATCCATCCGCGATGCCAGCAACCGATACGTAGCGATCATGACCTGCACGTTAGACGATTTCATGGAGAGAATTATGTTTTTGTAATCGTATCTTTCGCAAATAGAAACAAATTCCAGGGCCGATTCCACCATTCCCAACGGCGTGTCGCCGTAACGGTTCATAATACGATCTGACAAAGAACCGTGATTGGTGCCAATTCGCATTGCAATGCCGTATTCCTTGCATCGCAAAACCAGAGGCCTGAAAGTTTCTTCGATACGATCAAGTTCTTTTTCGTAGTCATGATCCGAGTAATCAACCACAGCAAACTTTTTCTTGTCGGCATAATTGCCGGGATTGATACGCACTTTTTCGACGAATTCAGCTGCCTTCATTGCTGCATTCGGAGTAAAATGAATATCAGCAACCAACGGGACTCTGATTTTCTGCTGATTTAGCGCATCACGGATGTTTTTGAGGTTTTCGGCATCTCGAATGGACGGAGCCGTAATGCGCACAATCTCACACCCCGCTTCATACAGTTCGATCACTTGCCTCACCGTCCCGGCCGTATCCATAGTGTCCGTTGTGGTCATCGATTGGATGCGAATCGGGTTAGTTCCGCCGATACCAATGTCGCCGACCATAACTTCCCGTGTTCTGCGACGGGCATAAGAGAACACGGTTTCGCAATATTTGGATTTTCGCTGTGATTGAACGATAAGGGGATTAGAAACTAATACTTCCATGCAGTTATTTGAATTGCTTCTTAGTTATGGTAAATACCGATGCGTAATATTCCGTTCTCAATTTTCTTTATTACCTTTTCCAGATTTTCATCTTCAGCGTTTTCCGGAACGGTTAATGCCAGTATACACGGCTCCGTTTTGGCGTCTTTATCGACGATTTTTCTTGCGTGCACATTCAGCCTCCCTTGTCCGATAATGATGGGGCGGCACATGGGATCGCTTTCATAATTTTGCGCAACGGCAACATTCATCGCCTGGATCACATTTCGTAAAGAGTCTCCATCTAATATCCGCGATCCGACAGTGATTTTCGGTTTTCGTTCAACGTTATATATTCCTGCAGCGGCATAATTGTGCGAATTAATATGATACATCATAAGCATCAGTAATCCGTCCGCATCCTGGTCTGCACGCTGTTTACGACGATCAAAAAACTGGCGTATGACCTCAATCTGACCTTTCAGTTTATTTCCCGCGCAAACTGGATGAGAAACAAAACAGGAACGTCCTCGACACGTATCAAGCGGTTCCCCGCACAATTGGCTTCGCCAATAATCCGTGGTTGACATCATCCTTTTGATGATGGATTCCCTAGTCAACGCATTTCCCTGTTCGTCTCTTCCGACGTATAATGCCGCATCCCAAAGAAATTCTTGAATATCTGAAAGCTCATACGTGCTTGCTTTATTAATGATCTCGTCAAACGCTTCTTTATTATAAACATTCTTGATAAGGTCCACTTTGAACTCACGGCTCAGATTGTCTTGCGGCATATTCCCCCTTTCGGGCATTAGTCTATTGTAACCCGGAATTTTCTGATTTAGATTCACGCGTCATCAGATCATGAACAGCTTTTTTTGGCGACTTACCTTCAAAGATAACCAGATAAATCTGTTCGATAATCGGCATTTCGACGCCATATTTTTTCGATAACGCAAACGCAGCTTTTGCAGTTTTGACGCCCTCGGCGATCATCTTCATGGATGTCAGTACTTCGTCTAAAGTCTTTCCTTGCCCCAACTGGATTCCGACACTTCGGTTTCTGCTCAAGTCCCCCGTGCAGGTGAGTACAAGATCACCCATACCCGATAATCCTAAAAAAGTCATTTCATTCGCGCCCATTTTTTTCCCAAGCCTGAGAATTTCAGCCATACCTCTAGTGATCAAGGCTGCTCTCGTATTGTGACCGTACCCTAGTCCATCGCTGATTCCTGCCGCTATCGCGATGACATTTTTCAAGGCGCTGGCTAGTTCCAATCCTACAATGTCCTCTGAGGTATAAACACGAAAGCGCTCATTGGCAAGAATGGATTGACAATATCTGGCGGTTTCAAAGCTTTTGGAGGCTACAGTCACTGCGGTCGGTAAACCAATCGCCACTTCCCTTGCAAAACTGGGCCCTGATAAGACAGCCAATTGATTGTGATTAGTCGGGGGCAGAATTTCTAAAAGCAATTCCGACATCGTCAGTAATGTATCGTTTTCAATTCCTTTGGTGCAATTCAAAAAAATAGTGTCGCTATCCGAGAATTGAACGGCCTGTTGCATTACAGAACGGGTGGCGTGCGACGGATTGACCTGCAATACAAGTTTCTTTCCACCGACGGTATCCTTGAGCGAGGTGGTTGCCAAAATATTCTGTGGAAGCGTGATTCCCGGTAAGTAAGTCGTGTTCTCCCGCATACTGTTAACCGCATCCACCACATTATTTTCATAAGCCCACAGAGTCACGGGATGACCGTTCTTCGCAAGATGAATTGCCATAGCTGTCCCAAAACTGCCGGCACCAATAATACCAATGTTGATTTTTAACATATCAGTCCTCAAACCGTTTGAGACTCTAAATATAGAGATTAATACTTTTTTTAGCAAGCAAATATCTCTCAATCTGCGGCGATGTAATTACTATGTAATATTTATAAATAAATTTCAAGCCAATGCGTAATTTCACTTGAATTTTGTTGGAAAGCTGACTAAGTTTTCCAACAAAAAAAAGGAGTACCTGTTCATGCGAATCTTTCTTGAAGCCGGCGCCGGTTTTAACAAGGGCAAAGATGTATATGGGCGTGAAATCATAGGTTCCGCAGATAGTGAAGCCATTGTAAAAAGTTGCGCAGCATTTCTTTCTTTACAAAAGGAAATCCGGGAGCGGGACATTGAGGTACTGCAGACTAAAGACGCCGTAGAACGGCTCGAAGATATAAACGCAGATGATCTGCTTGTATCAGTTCACGTCAACTTTTATCGCGACCCGTCCGGAGAGGGTTTACGTGGGTTTTATAGAAGCTCACGTAAACATAATTCTGAAAAATGCAAAGCATTGGCCATAACGGTTACAAAAGGATTACACGACCATATCGATTTGTATTATCATGGAGTTTTTAATGAGCAGCGTAATGGCTCATCTGCATTGGAGTCCGTTGTTCAATCCAGAGGGCTGGGTGCACTCGTAGAGGTCGGCTTCAGTGACGGAAATAAAGACATGATTAATAATGCGATGCTTTCCAAAAACATAGGCGATGGGATCGGTATAGGAATAATCCGACATCTGAGCGCTTTACACTAGAAATTCGACCAACTCAAGACGACCGATTTATTGGTTTTGAGTATAATTTGTTGTTAAGCGAGGGCGCATATCTATATATTTATTTTGTAAAAACACCTTGACAAAGCATATTCAATTTGTTATTTTATTTAACATTAAGAAAATTTCATTATTGAAACCATCCCATCAAGTTTGAGGTTATGTTCTATATCAAACTTTAAGAACGGCCTTAGCGTAAGATTTAAGATTTTAATCGGAGGAATTATGGTTGTGGCAAATTTACAAAAGTTTTCATTAAGTTGTCTTATTCTGTTTCTGATTGGCGCAGTAAATACGGCACCTTTGTCAGCGCAGATAGGAAATGGATTGGGCACTGGAAAATTTGGTACGTTTAATACGTATTCGGCATTTGCGATGGAACCGGGGTTTCTCACCATGTCAAATCAGGGAAGGATTTTTGCAAGCACCGGACAAAGCGGGAACTTCGCAACTACGGTAAAAAACGTCAACCTGTATCACGCGTCAAATAACTTCACGTTCGTTTACGGTTTTATGGATCACTTTGACGCATTGGTCTCCATTGCAACATATCAAGACTTGAATATACGACGTTTGGGATCAAAACAGGCTACGACACCGGGTGACTTATACGTGACTGTCCGGGGTGGTTCATTTGAAGTTATGGACGGCAAGATCGGATTGGGCGCGGCCATTTCATCGCGCATACCAACCGGTGGCCAAAATAACGTACCTTTTGAAGTTTACAAGAGCCGAAATGCAGAGTTTGGATTACTAACTATGGCATCTTTGTATGGCAATCCTTACTACAAAGATCAGGCTTATTTGATCAATTTTAATTTGGGTTTTTGGTATTACAACGATAACGGAACTGTGGTAAGCCCGATCAAAAATGCAACAACCAGTAGCCTGACCGAAAGCAATGTCAATTCAACAAGTCTACAATACGGATTTGGAGTCCTATTCCCGTTAAATAAAGTTCAACTGATGCTTGATGCGTACGGCATCTCTTATCTGACAAAGCCGGTTAAACACGCGTACAGTCGTGAATCATTTACGTATGTGACCCCGGGTTTGAAATACAATTTGCGATCATGGGTCAATTTTGGAGTTTACGTTGATATTCTAATGACTGGAAAAACAGATAAAACCTATTATCCGCTTGACCAATCAACAGGAGTCACAAAACCTGGCGAAATTCGTGATCGTAATACTGGAGCAATAATAACAAAAGGTGCACCTAATTACAACAGTTGGCGATTAGGATTCAACCTAGGCTTCAATATTCTACCTGTGGGATTTTCTTCCGCTCCAACGGAACAACGTCGAAAAAGATTGCTTGACCGCTTAGTTGAAGAAGAGCGCGGCGCACAGAAAGCCGCAAATCAGCTGGATAAATTGAAGTCCGTTCGACTGAATGCCGAAAAGGAACTTGAGAAAATTAAGCTGGAACTCGAAGGCGGGCAATAATTTGTTATTCCTGAAGATGAATGAAAAAGATTGAGGCGATCATTCGCCCGTTTAAGTTAGACGACGTTAAAGAAGCTCTTTTACAAGCAGGCGTTAAGGGAATGACCATCACCGAGGTCCGCGGTTTTGGCCGGCAAAAAGGACATTCTGAACTCTACAGAGGAAATGAGTATCGGATAGATTTCCTACCGAAGATTAAGATTGAAGTCGTTGTTGAAAATTCCAAACTTGATCACATTATCGATATTATGTTAGATGCAGCCAAAACCGATCAAATCGGCGATGGAAAAATATTTGTAAGTTCACTGGAGGATGTCATACGAATAAGAACGGGAGAATCGGGTGAAGAAGCGATTTGACTTTTCTATCAAGCGTAGAAAAGGTCGATCCAAACATAGTTCAGGCTTAAAGTTTTTTTCATAGGAATTTTAGCCCCTTTCCGATACAGGAAAGGGGCTTTTAGTTTTTACACTAAACTAAACATACATATTTACTTAACAAAAAGGAGAACCCCGCATGTCCAGTGAAGCGATCAAGAAAGTGTTGGAGTTTGCAAAAAAGAAAGAGGTCAAAGTTGTTGACTTCAAATTCGTAGACTTTATTGGTATATGGCAGCATTTTACCGTACCTATGGATGAACTCACCGACGACGTATTTGAAAACGGATTAGGTTTTGACGGATCCAGCATACGGGGTTGGAAGGCCATTCATGAAAGCGATATGATCATAATTCCCGATCCAAGCACAGCATTTATTGATCCTTTTCAAACACCCACAACCCTCAGTTTGACAGGAGACATCCATGAACCTCTAACCAAAGAGCGTTTTGTCCGTTGTCCTCGCGGTATTGCAGTAGCTGCGGAAAATTTTTTAAAATCGACCGGCATAGCGGACACTGCTTTTTTCGGGCCGGAAGCGGAATTTTTCATTTTCGATGACGCACGCTTCGACCAGGGACAAAATTTTGGCTTCTATTATCTGGATTCGGTAGAGGGAATTTGGAACCGTGGGCGCGACGAACATCCTAACCTTGCTTACAAGACGCGCAATAAAGAGGGTTATTTTCCCGTTCCGCCAACCGATCGTTTTCAAAACATACGAAACGAAATGATGATGGTGATGGAGGAATGCGGAATCAAAATCGAACGCCAGCACCATGAAGTTGCCACAGGCGGTCAAGCCGAAATCGATTATAGGTTTGATGCGTTAAAAGCGAGCGCGGATAAGCTGCTGCTTTTCAAATACATCGTAAAGAACGTTGCATTCAAACACGGGAAAACGGCAACCTTCATGCCGAAGCCGATTTTCGGAGATAATGGAAGCGGCATGCACGTTCACATGAGTTTATGGAAAAACGGACAGCCGCTTTTCGCAGGAAATCAATACGCAGGCCTTAGCGAAATGGCTCTTTATTTCATCGGGGGCATACTCAAACACACAAAAGCATTGAACGCATTGGCAAATCCGACTACGAATTCCTATAAACGCCTGACGCCCGGATTTGAAGCGCCGGTAAATCTTGCCTATTCACAGAGTAACCGCAGCGCTGCTGTTCGAATTCCAATGTATTCGTCCAGCCCAAAAGCCAAACGAGTCGAATACCGATGCCCGGATCCGTCGTGTAACCCGTATCTGGCATTTGCGGCTATGTTGATGGCGGGAATTGACGGTATTCAAAATAAAATTCATCCGGGCGATCCTTTGGACAAAAACATTTACGATCTTGAGCCGGAAGAATTGGCGAAAGTTCCATCCACCTGCGCCTCGCTTGACGAAGCCCTGATCTCGCTTGAAAATGACCATGAATTCTTACTTAAAGGCGAAGTGTTTTCGACTGACGTGATCGATACATGGATCCAATATAAACGCGAACAGGAAGTGAATGCGCTGCGCTTGCGGCCGCATCCATATGAGTTTGCACTTTACTTTGATATTTAATATCTCAAACAGAACTGCAAATCTTTGTGCCTGAGGCGCATCAGCCTTCGGCTGAAAAGATTTGGCAGTTCTACTAACTTCAAGGCTGAAGGGTCGTTCCTCAGCCTTTTTTATTTTTTTGTAGTCAAATCTCCGAGGTGGCCGCAACTATTTTTTGACTTTGGCTGAATATTTTGATATTTTCAGGCGCTTAAAAGACCACATAACCAAGAAATAAAAATGATCGAAATCTCCGACATTACCGCTCGACTCGAACAAGCCCGCGAAAAACTCTCCGACCTTCGGAGGTTTCTTTGACCTCGCTCAAAGAGAGCAAAAGATCTCCAATTTAGAAGCGCAGACTACCGTCCCCGATTTCTGGAATAATAATCAGCGAGCGCAACAGATCATGCAGGATATTTCCATCGAAAAAAACTGGGTTGACGGGTGGAAAAAACTCGACACGCAGTGCGAAGATCTGCACATGCTTCTTGAGATCGCTGAAGAAGAAAACGATGAAGCCACGCTAAAGTCCATTGACTTGGAGCTCATTGAACTCGGCAAGGAATTGGCTAATCTGGAATTACGCGCCTATTTTACAAATCCGGAAGACACCAAAACCGCTGTATTGACCATTCATCCAGGAGCGGGCGGGACTGAATCTCAGGATTGGGCGGAGATGCTGATGCGTATGTATCAGCGCTGGGCATCAAACCGGGGAATGGGCGTACGGATTCTTGACATACTTGACGGGGAGGGCGCCGGTATAAAGAGCGTAACCATGGAAATAACCGGTGAATTCGCTTACGGCTTGCTAAAATGCGAAAGCGGCGTACATCGTTTGGTGAGAATATCACCGTTTGATTCTAACGCGCGTAGACACACGTCTTTCGCTTCCGTATTCGCTATGCCGGAAATGGATGAAATTGAAACAAAGATCGAAATCAACCCGTCGGACCTCCGGGTTGACACATACCGCTCCGGTGGAAAAGGCGGACAGAATGTCAACAAAGTTGAAACAGCCGTGCGATTCACCCATATTCCAACGGGCATCGTCGTGGCGTGTCAGAGCGAAAGATCTCAATTCAAGAACCGTGAAATAGCCATGAAACTGTTGATCTCAAAAATATATCTGCTGCAGAAAAAAAATGAGCAGGATAAATTGGATAAAATCGAGGCTACCAAAATGGATATTGCATGGGGAAATCAAATTCGTTCCTATGTACTGCACCCGTACAATCTCGTCAAAGATCACAGGACGGACGTAGAAACGAGCAATACGCAAGCGGTTCTGGGCGGTGATATTGACATGTTCATCGAAGCCTGTTTAAAAAATAAAATAGTTCAATAAGCCCCTGCGGAGATTTTTTTTAAATGAAAACGTATCTTTCTGACCAACTAAAAAACGCTTTAACTTCTCTTTCGATTACCTTCGACGGCGACATTATTTTCACCCGTACAAAGGACGTGAAGTTCGGGCATCTGGCAACCAACATCGCCATGATGTTGGCAAAGGAACAAAATATCAATCCACGTGAACTGGCTCAACAAATTGTTTCTAATTTGAAGTTGAACCCTGAATTAGTAACTAAAGCGGAAATAGCCGGAGGCGGCTTCATCAATTTTTTTTACAATCCGAATTACCTTTACACTCAACTGGGCATCATTCAAAAAAATATCGATCAATTTGGTGCGCATACTTTTGGTCTGTCTAAAAAAGTGAATGTTGAGTTTGTCAGCGCCAACCCCACGGGTCCACTGAGCATAGGACACGGAAGGCAGGCCGTTCTCGGCGACGTGATTGCAAGAATTCTGTCCAATGCCGGTTATCTTGTCACCCGCGAGTACTATTTTAATAACGCCGGTGTGCAAATGAAAAAACTCGGTGAGTCCGTACGTATACGTTACCTGGAGCTGTTGGGTGCTACTATTGAATTTCCGGAAAAGCATTATGAAGGCGAATATATCAGAGACATTGCTCAGGCCATATTAAATGAACACAAAGACTCATGGAAGAATTTCGATTTTGTCCCGTTCAAAAGCGTTGCGGAGGAAATTCTTTTTGACGAAATTAAGAAAGTTCTCAAACGCCTTAATATTGAATTTGATGTATACTTCAACGAAGATACTCTTTACAAAAACGGAAATATTGAAAAGCTCGTAACGGCTTTTAAGAAAAAACAATTAACGTATGAAAAAGATGGGGCGCTCTGGCTTAAGACGTCAACTTTTGACTATGAACACGGCTCCAAAGCAGAAAATGATAAGGTCATATTAAAATCCACAGGCGAGCCGACGTATCGCTTGCCTGATATGGCGTATCATGTGACGAAGTTTGAGCGCGGTTTTGATTTTATTATTGATATTTTTGGAGCAGACCATATTGCAGAATATCCTGATGTTTTAGCCGGCCTCAAAGCGCTTGGATACGAAACGTCCCATGTACGTGTCTTGATTCACCAATTTGTAACTTTGCTTAAAGAAGGCGAGATTCTTAAAATGTCCAAACGCAAAGCAAATTACGTGACGATTGATGAATTGCTTGATACGCTGGGTTCTGATGTGTTTCGTTATTTTCTTATTATGCGGGGACACAATTCTCATTTGAATTTTGACCTAGAGCTTGCCACAAAAGCAACGATGGAAAACCCGGTTTTCTATGTTCAGAATGCGCACGCAAGGATTTGCTCGATAGAAAGCAAGGCCTCGTCGAAGGGATTCAATCCGTCTGAAACCGTGCAGGCAAATCTGACGTTGCTTTCTGCGCAAGAAGAAAAAGACATTATTCAAAAGCTGCTTGAATTTCCAGATCTAACGCATCGGCTGGCGCTGGTATTGGAAGTGCATCCTCTGACCACCTATTTGGAAGAATTAGCCGGGCTTTATCACCGCTATCAGACGGCAGGAAAAAAGAATGATGCTCTTCGTGTGATAACTTCTAATCATGACCTGACGCTCGCTCGCCTTGCATTGTGTCAGGCCACAAAAGCAGTTATCGCCAAGGGGCTCCATATTCTGGGTGTATCAGCTCCCGCATTCATGACACGAGAAGAGGAAATTGATACGCTTTGAAAAACGTTGACTTTTAGGACGGTGTTGTATTACATTGCACGCCGATTTAAAAAACTGTTTTATTTAATTCCGGAGGAAAATTGTCAATTTTAGTTGTAGGCTCGGTTGCACTTGACTCAGTGGAGACCCCATACGGTAAAGTAGATGACGCGGTGGGCGGATCAGCCACGTATTTCAGCGCATCGGCAAGCTATTTTTCACCGGTCAACCTGGTTGCGGTAGTGGGCAATGATTATCCAATGCATGAGATAGAATTCCTAAAATCACGCAACGTTGATTTTGCAGGGTTACAAGTCGAACCGGGTGAAACCTTTCGCTGGGCAGGGCGATATAATTACGATCTCAACCAGCGCGACACGATTTATACGCATCTCAATGTCTTCCAAAATTTCAAACCGGTCATCCCGGATAAATACAAGGACGCCCAATTTGTTTTCTTAGGCAATATCGCGCCTGAATTGCAGCTCAGTGTATTGGAACAGGTTCACAAGCCGAAAATGGTCGCCCTGGATACGATGAATTTCTGGATAGAAGGCAGTCAAAAGGCATTGCGAAAAGTGTTGGAAAAAGTAGATGTTTTTATCATCAATGACGCCGAGGCAAGGCAATTAGCGCATCAGACCAATTTGGTCAAAGCGGCTAAAATTATTTTTGAAATGGGCCCGAAAATTATCGTTATTAAAAAAGGCGAATACGGCGCGGCCATCGTGACTAAAGAATCACATTTTGTTGTTCCAGCTTACCCTCTCGAAGAAGTATTTGATCCAACCGGCGCCGGAGATACTTTTGCCGGTGGATTTGTCGGCTACCTCGCTAAAACTAACGAACTAAACGAAGCAAATCTGAAAAGAGCCGTTGTGTACGGAAGCGCCATGGCTTCGTTTTGCGTACAGGACTTTAGCATCAACGCCCTGAAACAATTGACGCCTGAACAAATACATGAACGTGTTTTAGCATTTAAGTCTCTTAGCCATTTTGACGAAAATTAAAGGATAGTTTAATGAAACTTGGCGAAGCTCTAAACGAAAAATTGATCAAGATCCCGCTCCAAAAATTTGAGAAAAAGGAGATTATTACGGAAATGATCGACGTGCTTACCGCATCCGGAAAAATCATGGACCGTGAAAAGGTATTGCAGGCCGTGTTGGAACGGGAACAAATGATGAGTACCGGTATCGGTAATTCTGTTGCTATCCCTCACGGAAAATCGCAGGGCGTACAGGAATTAGTTGTTGCGCTTGGCATTACTCCGCAGGATGTTAATTTTGACGCCTTGGACGGCAAACCTGTGCGTATTGTCTTTATGCTGGTCGGGCCGGAAAAATCATCCAGCGTTCATATCAAAATGCTGTCCCGTATTTCCCGCCTTTTGAATCAATCCGCTTTCAGAAAAAAACTCATTGATTCCAAGTCCGGAGCGGACGTCATGCAGATCATTATTGATGAAGAAAAATTACTGGAAGGATAGTCAAGGAAGCTCGATCTTTGGATTATCGCGATTGGGTTTAAAAAATAATAACGTCCTGCCGATAATCTGAACCAGAACAGCATTCGTCCCCCGTTCAATCTTCACAGCCACGTCTTCTTTTATTTCCTCACAACCGTCTTGAATTTTTATTTTTATCAATTCTTTCGTATTAAATGCGTTGTTAACAGATACAAAAGTATTATCCGACACGCCGGATTTCCCGACTGAAACCGTAGATTTTATTTTGTTCCCGAGCCCTTGTAAATATTTTTTTTGTTTTCCTGTTAACTCCAAAATACATCCTCTATGTTATTCTGCGGCCTTTAATAATGGCTATTGCGACAAGTATAAGGCCGGCGACAACAAATGTCAATGGCCAATATAACTTCGTCCACATAATAAGTTCATAGGGCATCATAAAAAAAGTCTGCGACATATAAACGCCGCCAAATACGAGCAAAAACAAACCGGCTACGAGCGAAAACCACCGTTTAAGATTAACTATAAAATTGGCTAAAGACATCCCTCCGGCGATCAACAGGTACATCGGCCAAAGCTCGCGCATACGAAAATCGCCGACGTTATCGAGATACACATGAAAACACCCAATAAGCAAGAAAGTACCGCCCCAAAAAAGATTATATTTCTTGAGAACTACAGTTCTGGCCAATAAAAATAACCCAAAAATGATAAATCCGAATCGTTCGATTTCCGCCCAGCGGATCAGATGCGCATTCCACAAAAGCCAAACCGTTCCAAGTCCGATAAGCCATAACCCAAGCATCAAATATTTATGTGGGTTTTTCTCTCGAACGATCATTCCGGCATTTTCGGATTGAATATTTTCTGAGGCAGAATTCGTTACATTTGTTTCCATAGCGTTTTTCCTTTAGGGATTAACTGTTTTGGATCCGAAAATCCTATTGTTACTTTCATCCGATGTTAAAATCGCAATAAGTAGGTACGCGAGGATTCCTATCGGAAATGTGAGGAAAGTCAATACAACCCATAGGATGCGTATAATAGATACATCCATGTGCGAGTAATTGGCTAACCCTGAGCAGACACCCCATATTTTCTTGTCATGTGAGTTTCTTTTGAATTCAGATGACGCACCGGCTTCCTTTACATTATCTTCAAAAGTTCTTAACTTGGATCGGGAGGCGATCAGGAATATACCGACGGCAATCAGTGCAACGGGAACCACAAAATCCCAGTCAAAATGACGCCAGAATCGCCTAAACTCGAAAATGTTCAGAACGTCCAAAAACAGGACTCCGCCAAGAAGAATCAATACAATACCCCAGAATAAGCTATAATTGACATTTCTTTTGTTTTGAATATCGTGAGCTTCTTGTTCAGATAAATTGTGAGCCGGCGAATGGTCAGGATTTGCAGGAACAAGAATCATGGCTGTAATATAGGCAACAATACCTGTGCCGCCAAAAAAGCCAAAGAGCACAAATAGTACGCGCACGAGAGCGGAACTCATTCCAAAATATTCCGCTAGTCCGCCGCAAACGCCGTCAATCATCTTATCGTGCCGCGATTTAAATAGTTTGTGCGGCATTTCAGTCCGGTTGGTATTTTCTTCCATGTTCTTTCTTCCTTTCTACATGTTGGATAATTGAACGATATATATTAAAAATTGTTGCATGCTTCTATTCGAAAATGACGAAGTTTTTTTAGAAAATACTTTTTCGGTTACACAATATCATGTATATTGCGGTCGCTTAAACAAACAAAAAGGAGAGAATATGTCTACGACTATTGTTTTAGAAACTACGCAAGGAACTATTGAGGTCAAACTCATGCCGGAGATCGCTCCAAAGGCCAGCGAAAATTTTGAGAAGCTGGTTGAAAAAGGGTATTACGATGGAATTATTTTTCATCGGGTCATCAAAAATTTTATGATACAAGGCGGTGACCCCACTGGAACAGGACGCGGCGGACAATCGGTTTGGGGGAAACCCTTCGAGGATGAATTCAGTCCGTCGGCTACTTTTAATCGCCAAGGCTTATTTGCAATGGCCAATGCGGGACCAAAAACCAACGGAAGCCAATTTTTTATCACAACGGCACCGGCGACCTGGCTAAATAACAAACATACTATCTTCGGTGAAGTGGTCGCAGGTTATGATGTCGTGCAAAAAATTGAGAACGTAAAAACCAATGCATCTGACGGTCCGTTGGAACAACAAAAGATAATCAAAGCTTATAAAAAGTAATTTTATGAGCACGTACCGTATTCTATTGTATTATAAATTTGTTAAAATCGAAAATCCGGATGTTTTTGCACGGGAACATTTGGATTTTTGCAATTCATTAAAACTCCTGGGACGAATTATTGTTGCTCCCGAAGGCATCAACGGAACTTTATCCGGCACGATACAGCAAACCGATGCGTACATCGCCCTGATGCGCCATGACCATCGTTTTGCAGATATGGAATTCAAAATCGATGGATCGGAGGGTCACGTTTTTAAAAAACTTTCGGTAAAAGCGCGCAAAGAAATTGTTACTTTTGGTTTGGACACGATCGACCCAAACGACCTAACCGGAAAATATATAGAGCCAAAGGAATTTTACCTGGCCATGCAGGAACCGGAAGCAATCATCATTGACGCCCGCAATGATTACGAATACGACATAGGGCATTTCCAAAAAGCTATTCGCCCAAATGTTGAGGCTTTTAAAGAATTTCCGGAGTGGGTCAGGAAGAATTTAAGTGAACTGAAAGATAAGAAAATCTTGACCTATTGTACTGGTGGAATTCGCTGTGAAAAATTTTCCGGATTTCTTTTAAAGGAAGGATTCAAAGACGTGTGCCAGCTTCACGGCGGAATTGTTAATTACTCCAAAGATCCCGACGTTAGAGGCCGGCTATTTGACGGGAAGTGTTATGTGTTTGACGAACGCATGGCCGTTCGTGCTAATTTCACAGCAGAAGAAAAATTAATTTCAAAATGTTATTACTGCAGCACCATTACAGACCGATTTGTTAATTGCGCTCACCTCGACTGCCATGTCCGCTTTTTTTTGTGTGAATCATGTGAAAAAACGCACCGCCGCTCGTGTTCAAAGGCCTGTGAAGATGCTGAGCACCATGAATACGTTGGGTTATAAGATCGCCCAGGCAACTTTTCAACTCCGCTCTCGTAGGTAGCCTAGTTCCGTTAATTCAAAATCATATGAACAAATTAATCACAACGTTGTATCTATTTCTATTGGTTGCAGGATATTCCTGTGATAGCGCCAAGATAAGTGAACCTGAATGGCAAAACCCATTGCAACAATTAAAGGTTTATTCCATTTTGGAAGTTGGCGACTATATTTGGATTGGAACAGATTATGGACTCGTACGTTTTGACAAATCCAATACCGATACGACTCTTTACGATACGCAAAATTCAGGATTACCTCACAATCATGCTATAACGCTTGCTGCAGACGATAGTCAATGCATATGGATTGGAGCCGGAAACAGCGCTTTAGTCAGATTTGATGGAGTACATTGGAGTGTTTTTGATATGGAAAATTCAGGTATTCCAAGTAATACAATTTCCGACATCGCCATTGACACGCAAGGGAACATGTGGATTGGAACCTCTGATGGCGTCGCCTTTTTTGACGGTGAGAATTTTACAAACTACAACACCGACAATTCACAATTACCATCCAATACGGTAACATCAGTTGCCTTAACAAAAAGTGGAAAGTTATGGGTTGGAACTTGGGGTAATGGTGTTGGCGTCTACCATGCATCGAAATGGACGGTTTATAATACAACTAACACGGTAATGCAAAGCCCTTATATATTCGATATTGCGGTTGATAAAGACGATCGTATATGGATTGGTGAAGGCGGAGGATTAAACCTGGTCAGCGGTACATCCTGGAAAAATTACAACACATTAAATTCCGGCCTTCCAAATAGTGATGTAACGAATCTAGCATTTGATAGAAATGGACATGTCTGGCTTGGAACTTATGAAGGGGGCATTGCTGATTTTGATGGAAAGCGTTGGACGGTTTATGATATGGCTAATACCCTATTGCCGTCGAATCAAATCACAGCAATACTAGTTGATCAGCAAAACAATAAATGGATCGGTACCCGCTTTGGTCTATTTTTATTCAATGAACACGGTATTCGGCTTCAATAACGACTTAATCCACTTTCGGCAATTCAACTGTTAGTCAACAATGCCTTTCTCACAAAATCTTGAATAATTTTTTCTGTTTTTTCTATGGAATGGATTCCGTGCACACTTTTGCCAGCCTGATAATAATCTTTCGATGACATTTTTCCGTTCAGAGAAGATTTTTTTAGTTGCCGAAGTGAACGTAACGCATAGATCAGGCGCATAATTTTTTTTAGCTGCCGGTGCTTCAACAAAGTTCGCGCTAACCACCCCGCTTTAATTCCAACCCTATCAACGTATTCCGTACGTATCACCGACAAAGGAACGCCCGTAACGCGTTCCGTGTGAACAATATCGTCCTCATCCGCGTTAATAATGGCTTTCTTATAATCGGCGTGAGCCGTACATTCTTCCGAGGCAATAAATCGCGTTGCCATCATCACGCCGGAATATCCCATGTTCAAAGCTTCCACAAAATCATTTTCGTCGCCTATACCGCCGCCACAGATCACTGGAAGTCCCAGATCGCGAATTTCGTCCAACAGCCTTCGCAGATCATGATTGCCCGCATGACCGCCGGCACGGTCATTTACCGCGATGAGACCATCCACACCGGCTTCAACTGCCTTCAGTGCCCATTTTCGTTCTGTCACCTTGTGATAGACGACACCCCCTACCGCATGCGCTTTTTCAACAATCCATTTTGGATTTCCCAGGGACGTGTCAAAAAAACGAATTCCCTCTTCGATTCCAATATCAATCCATTTCCGCATACGGTCTTCGTATATCTTTGACGATTTTTCAACCGTTGCATTCAGAGCAAGCGGCTTTTTTGTTAATCGTCTTATATACCGAAGACCTTCCAAATAATCGTAACCGTGCACGTACGTCAATGACAGAGGCTGAATAATACCCAATCCGCCGGCTTCGGAAACGGCGGCAACGAGTGCGGGGTTACTGCACGGGTACATGGCTCCGCACATAATGGGAAACTGCACACCGGCCTGTTTTGTAAAAATAGTATCGATAGCCATAATTTCATCCTATCTAGAATCAGTTTTAATCGGGCCAATCAGCGTCAGAAGTTTTCCGTTGACCACGACATCGCCCTCGGAATCTTTAATTGTCACGTAGACTGAAAACTCCTGTTTCTGATTATTTGAGACTATCGGCGCCTGGCACTCGCCCGTCAAGGTGCCTCGGGCTTTTTTTAAATAGTCGATAGAAATATTTTTAACAATAAAACGCGCATCTTCCGGCATGCCGCACACGAGCGCCAGATTACCGGTGTATTCGGCCAAATTGGCAAGCGCTACTGCATGAACCGAATTCAGATGATTTCTTACCTTCCTCCGGTCGCGCAGGCAGACCTTTGCATATCCTGGCCTTAATTCCTGAACATGCGCCGACATACTTCCCGTGTACGGGATATAAAGTTTTATCATTAGATCAAATATGCGTTTACCAAATGGAATCTTGTTTAGGGCATCCCATCGACGCTGAATATCGTTTTTATTTCTGTGTTCCGGCATAAGGTGTACCTTGATTTAAATTTGGCATGGCCTACATTCAAATACAATTAGTTCATTTATTTTTGAACTTTCAAGAGAATAAAATTCAATTGATTTGCTAACGAATATGAATTATGTTTAACGAAATTTTTGTAAAAATTGAGATTAACAAAATTGCTAACAATCAAGATGCTCCAACCCTCTTCTACAATTAGTCGTTTATCGAACAATTATGGTATTAAAAAAACAGCCATTGCAATGCTTGCCATATCGGTATGCATAACGAGTGCGGTTAATCCGCTCGAAGCGTACGGCCATTTGATGCAATTAGATCAGGATAGCCTACGGATTACTCAGGATAGCGTTAAAACACAAGTCGGAGTGGACACGAATAATATGGTCACTGGAGCCATTCAGGATATCTTACTTGAAGCACGTAGAACTATTCGCCGCGGTGTTCAACTGCCGAATAAATTCATTAATGACCATTACGTCATCGTTTTAGATCCAGGACACGGCGGAACAAAATACGTTGATAAAGGATTTTCGGCAACGCTGGACGGCATCGAATATTTTGAAAAAGATATTGTGTGGGAATACGCACAATTAATCGAGAAAAAATTGATCAGTGAGGGTTATCAAGGCATCAAATTAACAAAAACGGCAGCCAACGATTCCTCGCTTTCTATTCACACTCGCGCCGCGCGCGCGCGAAAGTTCGGTACCGATGTAAATAAAAAGGTGTTATTTGTCAGCTTGCATTGGAATAATTTTGAACATCCGTCCGTTCACGGAACTGAGCTATACATTAAGGAAGACCATAATTACCGCAGCAGAAAACTTGCGGAATTTATTCGCGGAACGCTCGGTCAGATCATGCAGATGCACGGTCAGGGTCAAAACATCACCGGCATTATCGAACGTGACTACAAAGTACTGCGGGAAATGGATACGGGCGTCCTGATTGAATTGGGTTTTGCCAGTAATGAAGCCGACCTAAAAAAAATGCTTAAAAATAAGAATGAGATCGCCGGCGCTATCGTTCAGGGTATTGATGCATTTGCTTATTACCTTCAGTCTTTAGATGCTAAAGATCAAAAGGAAGATGACCCGCAGAAATTAGCAGAAGATAAAAAGCTGGCTTCACTGCCGAGCATTCCTTTCGGCTGGTCCTGGCGTAAACAGGATATTTCGCAACCTATCAGAGACCTGCTTAACCAATATCACGCAATCTATGAAAATACGGAACCGGGTAAGAATATGTATCTCACATTCGATTGCGGATACGAAAACGGATACACTCCCAAAATTCTCGATATTTTGAAATCAAACGAAGTTAAGGCCGCTTTTTTTATTACTGGAGGATATCTGAAGCAGGCTCCGGAAGTCGTGGAACGAATGATCAAGGATGGCCATATTATTGGAAATCATTCGGCTAATCACCTGAGTCAACCGCAGTTATCCGCCCGGGATGCTAAAAATGAAATTCTAGGACTGGAACGTGATTTTTTTGATTTGTTTGAGAAAAAAATGATCTACTTCCGTCCGCCGAGCGGTGAATTCAGCCGCCGCAGCCTCGCCGTTGCTTCATCTTTAGGCTACAGAACTATATTCTGGAGCCTGGCCTATGACGATTGGGACACGAATCTTCAACGCGGAAAAGAATTTGCTTACAACAAAATAGTAAAAGGCGCCCGTGACGGCGTCATTGTGCTTATGCATGCGGTATCCAAAGATAATGCCGAGGCAATGGATTCCATAATCAAGGATCTCAGAAAACAAGGCTACGAATTCAAAACGCTCGATGACATAAAATAACTGCGTTGCCAGTCCTTTTTAAAATACTTACATCTGTGCAGTGCGCTCAAATTTTTTTTACCGGCCTGAATTATGCAGCCTCATTACTCTTTGTTTTTTTCGTTGGCAAAAAAGTAATTTCTTTACTACCTTTTTGCTGTTGTAACTGCTTATGCAAAAAGGGTTTCCATATTGAGCACCGATAGAGTCAGTTCAGAATCTTCCTACCTGCCTTCGCCGTTCGAAAAGAAAAAATACGTGCAGAATATGTTCGACAAGGTCGCCTCACGTTATGATTTTCTGAATCATTTCCTTAGTTTGGGCATTGATTTTTATTGGCGTCATCAGGCGCTAAAGCTGATCAATTTTAATATGAACCCGCGCCTTCTTGACCTTGCTACCGGTACCGGTGATATCGCCGTCATGGCGGTAAAACGCGGCGCCCGAAAAGTTGTTGGAGTTGATTTATCGTTCAACATGCTTAGGGTTGGGAATAAAAAAATAATAAAAAAAGATGTGGCAGATTCTATTGCCATGGTGTGCGGCGAAGGAGAAAATTTACCCCTTCCAAACGAATCAATGGATGCAGCTACGATAGCGTTTGGTATCCGCAACGTGGAAGATATTCAAAAAACATTGAATGAAATGGCGCGTGTGCTGACCAATTCCGGAGTGATAGTCGTTCTTGAGTTTTCAAAGCCTACATGGCCGGTCATTAAGCAACTGTATCAATTCTATTTCTTGTATGTATTGCCCCGCATTGGGTCGATGATCTCATCGGATAAGGAGGCTTACCATTATTTACCTCATTCCGTGTTGAATTTTCCGGAGCGCGGCGATTTCGTAAATGTAATGAAACAATCCGGATTTACAGACGTGCGTGTATTTGATATGTCATTCGGTATCGTTACGGCTTATTGCGGAATCAAACTGTAGCTTCAAAAAGAGAAAATTAAAAATTTGCAGTTATCTCTGTTTTACATGAATTCATCTGCCTTAGAATAATTAAATGGGAAATGTTTTATGTCACTTATTACAAAGAACGTGTCGGCATTTTTGAATGAATTAGCCTCCCCTTCCCCGGCTCCGGGCGGCGGCAGCGTGTCCGCATTGGCGGGTGCGTTGGCAACAGCTTTGATTGCTATGGTGAGTCATTTGACGATCGGTAAGAAAAAATACGCAGCGGTTGAAAATGATATAAAATCGACACTCGATCATTCTGAAAAATTAAGATCCAAATTAACCGCACTCATCGACAAAGACACCGACGCGTTTAATCTGGTCATGAGCGCATTTGCCATGCCCAAAGAAACGGACGAACAGAAAACGGCGCGTACATCCGCCATTGAATCGGCCACCAAAGAAGCTACGATGGTTCCACTTGACGTGATGAACGTGTGCCGCGAGGCGGTTGATCTTAGCGACTATGTGGCCCACAACGGCAACACCAATGCTCTCAGCGATGCGGGCGTCGCCGCACTTTTGCTTCGCGCAGGATGCCGTGGAGCCTACTATAATGTAAAAATTAATCTAACCTCGCTTAAAGATACAGGCTTCATCGAAAAAATAAGACTCGAAGCCGCAACGATCATGGATGAAGTTGACACAAAAACTAAAGCGGTCATTGACCACGTCGAATCCCACTTAGCCTGAATATGACTTCTGATATTCTTAACATAGTGGCCATCTTTTTTGGGCTAATTATTTTTACATATATGATTTATATCAGCCGCCGTCAGAAGAAGAAGCTGGGCGATCGTAAGGACAAGATTAAAAACGAGTGGAGAGACCGGTTGTAATGGACGATTTCGAAAAAAGAGAACACGATAAACAAGCATTGATCAAAGGCGAAGTTCAGGATGACGTCGACCGGAAACTGCTTGAGCTCTCTGCATTGTTTGAAATAAGCCAGTTATTGAACTCGTCGCTCAATTTGACCTCGATCGTGGACAATATCCTCTTGTCCCCGATGGGGAGAATGATGATCAATAAAGGGATTTTTCTTCTGCATCGCGGCGACGACCAATATGAAATATTCACACTCAAAGGCCTTGCACGCGACTTAATCGGAAAAAAAATCGCACTTTCCGAACTCCCGCTTAAACCCTTTCTCATCGAAGAATTAAAAGACAGTCAATATCCGTGGCTTTCGTTTTTTACACAGTTTGATATCAAATTATTCGTTCCGATCATGCTGCGCAACGACGTTCTGGGACTCGTGGCATTCGGTAAAAAACTTATCGGCAAAAATTATATTGAGAGCGAAATCGAATTTCTGTCCTCTATCGCGAATATCGCCGCAACCAGTATTCAGAACGGTATTGTTTTTGAAGAACTAAGATCAGTCAATGCCCGGCTGGATAAAAAAATCCAGGAACTTAACACACTTTTTGACATCGGGAAGGAACTCAACGCAACTCTTGAATCAGGAAAGATTGCGCGCTTGTTATCCTACGGCCTGATGGGTGAAATGATGTTAAATAAATTTGTGATCTTCGTGCGCCGCCATGACACCGTGCAAACATTAGAAAAAAGATCTTTTCCCAATATGGATATTGGAGAGACTTCGTTGGAACTTTTGTTTAAGATAACTCAACCCTATACCCTTGAAGATGCCGAGACAAATAAGTTAAACTCCGAATTGTCAGGGCATGATGTCATGGCAGTCGTGCCTATGCTTTCGCAGGATCGCACGAAAGGAATTCTGCTATTAGGACAACGAATTTCAAAAAAAACGTACACTAAAGAAGAACTGGATTTTCTTTATACACTTGGAAACCAGGCTATGATCTCGCTTGAAAATGCCTGGCTATTCGAAGATTCATTGGAAAGAAAACGTCTGGAGGAGGAACTTCTTGTAGCGCGGAATATCCAGATCGGCCTATTGCCTGAGTTTTTCCCCGACCTGGAAACATTCGAAGTTTATGGCGTTAATATTTCCTCAAAGCAGGTCGGTGGCGATTATTTTGATGTCATCAAAGTCGATGCGGAAAATTATATTGTCGCTATCGCCGACGTGTCAGGAAAAGGCATTCCCGCCTCCTTATTGATGAGTAATGTACAGGCCAGTTTGCTTGCGCTCAGCACTGAAGTCAAGGCGTTCGATCAACTGGTAGCGAAAGTGAATAATATTATTCATGCCAATACGACGTCGGATAAATTCATCACTTTTTTCGGCGGTATTCTGAATATCAAGGATCGAACATTTACTTACGTTAATGCCGGCCACAATCCGCCTTATTGGGTCAAGGCAGATAGATCTTTGCAAACACTGGACAAGGGCGGCCTTCTGCTGGGGCTTATGCCGGATGTGCCTTATGAATTCGAAACGATCCGTCTTCAGCCGAATGAAAAAATCGTGATGTTCACCGACGGCGTTACAGAGGCCATGAACGAAAAAGAGGAACAATTCGAAGAACCACGCCTGGAAAAATTACTTCAAACCCATTCCGGCCTGTCCGCAAAAGAATGCACGGAATTCATCGCGCAGGCTGTCAAAGATTTCGAAGGCAATGCTCCCCAATCCGACGATATTACCGTTGTTGTGATCAAAACGCTGAAATAGAAAAAGGGAACTTTTTGTTCCCTTCTTAATTTCACTAATATAAAATCATAATTCTTTGTGCCGAAGAGGGGAGTTGAACCCCTACGCCCTTGCGGGCACTAGTACCTGAAACTAGCGTGTCTGCCATTTCACCACCTCGGCAGGTATTTAAAGAAGCGCTTGCAAGATAGAGAAAAAATAATGAAGTTTCAATACTCTTTTTATGAAAAATATATAGTTCGAAAAACAAGGCAGATATAATTTATTTGTTTATAAAGCATTCAGGAGTTCTTCATGCTAAAGTCAACCTTTTGTTTTATATGTCTTATTTCTTTGTCACTTCGCTCCTTATCTGCTCAAGACCACGGGTTTGGACTTGGTATCATTGTTGGCGATCCGACCGGTATTAATGGGAAATTGTGGATGTCGCCAAACACTGCCTTTGATGCCGCAGCCGCATGGGACTTGGGAAAGAACGGTGGCATACAGGTGCATGGAGATTTTTTGATTCACAAATACAATTTGATTACTGTTCAGTCGGGAAAACTCCCTGTCTATTTTGGCATGGGTGGGCTCATCGGGCTTCACGACAAAAAAGCTATAGGCATGCGAGGACCGGTAGGCCTGGATTACTTGTTTGCAACCGCTCCCGTTGATATTTTTATCGAGTTAGTTCCGGTTTTTGTTCTCATTCCGAAAACCGATTTCACATTTAATGGCGCAATCGGTGTCCGTTATTTTTTTAAATAAGATAGGTATTTATGAACTTCAAACCTGAACCAAAGCCCTTTCTCTACCGATTCATCCGTCTTATCGGTAAGATTGTGATGGCCATTTTTTTCAGGAAAATTGAAATACGGCACGCCGAAAATATCCCCAATTTAGGGCCTATAGTGTTTGTTGCCAATCATCCAAATTCGATCATGGATGCCTTCGTTATCGGGGTAGCAATCAAGCGTAAAGTTAATTACATAGGCCACTCAGGACTGTTTAAACATCCGCTGGCGAATAGATTTCTCCGAAGCTGCGGCGTTATTCCCGTCGTTCGAAAAGGCGAGCATTCGGACAAACTTCAGGACAATACGGCTTCCTTCGATGCGTGTTACCAGGCGCTCGAAGAAGGACAAACTATCGGCATATTTCCGGAAGGCACGAGCGACATGCTCCGGCAGGTTAAGAAGGTCAAAACCGGCGCCGCGCGCATTATCCTGGAAACGGAAGCGCGAAACAATTATCAATTGGGCGTCAAAGTTATTCCGATCGGATTACATTTTTTTTCGCGAAGCCGGTTTCGAAGCCGTGTGCTGGTAAATATCGGTAAACCAATTGATCTTAGTTCATACAGCAATCTCAATCTGAATAATCCTACGGAGGCCGTTCAGCAGCTTACTAACGAAATTCAAAACCAACTTGAGCAGATCACGGTTAATCTGCAGCATATTGAACTGGACGATCTCGTTCGTGATGTAGAACTCATATTCAAAGAGGAGCTTATTGGCGATGCCTCTCTCATTCCTCCGCATTTATCGGATAACGTAGAAGAATTTATTATAACTCAGCGTATAGCCGAATGCGTAGATTATTACTACAAACGTGAGCCCGGCCGTGTTCAGGCCATGCAGGACCGCATTTCAGCCTATAAACGAAAACTCATGAGGTTAAATCTGCGCGATGCGATGCTTCAGGAAAAAACCGTTTTCTCCAAGATTCTCGCAGGAAGCGCCAGGAAGTTTATATTAGCGCTGCTGGGCTTACCGATAGCACTATATGGAATAGTTAACAATTTTGTTCCTCACGGTATTGCCATTTACGCGGCAAAAAAATTTCTGCATGAGCGCACGAAGATTCTGAGCGCGTTGTTATTTGCCGGTGGGCCTGCATTCTTATTCTTTTATACGATCCAGACGTTTACCGTGTTTTATTTTCTTGGAACCTCTTGGGCTGTGGCGTATTTTACAAGCCTTCCGACCTCCGGATTATTTGCCCTGGCTTATACGCAGGATCTCAGGGAAGAACAGGAACTTATAAGCTTTTCATTTGTCTTATTTACTAATCGCCGGTTGATCAACAAAATGCGACGTGAACGCCGCATTTTGATTAATGAGATGAATACGGTGAAAACCGAATACGTTGCAATCATACAAGGCCAAAAAAAGCCATGAGCATCCGTTCGCGATTCCATAATTTTTTTGATGGCGGACTTATTCAATCTACGCTAAGCGACATGAGTTATAAAGCCTCTATTGAACGATTGGGACGTTTGCTCATCAAGCGTGTTGTGTGGAGAAATCACACGGACGAAAAAAGAATCGCGCTGACTTTTGATGACGGGCCGCACCCTCTTTACACAACGCAAATATTAGCGATTCTAAGAGAATATTCTGTTCAAGCCACTTTTTTTCTTATCGGTAAGCATCTGTCTAATCACCCCAACTTAGCTCAGTCTATAGTTGATTCCGGTCATGAAATAGCGAACCACACTTATTCACACCAACTTTTGGTGCGGTTATCTAACGATGAAATTAAGCGTGAAATTCAAAGTACGCATGAGCTACTTTCCGGGCTTAATGGACAGAATCCCCGATTTCTTAGGCCGCCGATGGGCCTCTTTTCCAAACGGGTATTGGATGTAATAGAAGAATCCGGGTATCGAACTGTTGTCGGTGACGTTTATCCGCGGGATCCGCATCGCCCGGGTAAAGACAAAATCGTAAAAAGAATTCTTTCGCGCACTCAGGCCGGATCTATTATCATATTACATGACGGAGGCAATACGGAAGTAGTCGACCGTAGTCAAACCGTCGACGCGCTTAAAGAAATTATACCCACGCTGAAACAAAGAGGATTTGAATTCGTAACGCTGTCCGAAATGTTTAAAATATCTCTAGAATCCAACAATACGAAGAATAATAAACTGGGCTAAACGGAGATTTTTATGGTAAAAACATGCTCTTTATTTATGATGATATTCGCAGCCGGAACAACGGCTTTTTCTCAAACTAGGATATTTGATAAACCACTTAGTCCGCGTATCGCAAATTACGAGATGAAAGCGCGATTATTTCCGGAAACTAAGATCGTGGATGCGTCCTATGTTCTGAATTGGTGGAATGCATCAAATGATACCATTCGAGAATTACAATTTCATCTATATCTGAATGCATTCAAAAATGAGAAATCTACATTTATACGCGAAAGCGGCGGACATCACCGATCCGGCGAAATCAAGCTGGAAAAAGAGGATTGGGGATTTATCGACGTATTGTCGCTGAAAATGCTTGACGGTGAAGACCTTACACCTAAGATCGAATTCATTCATCCCGATGATGACAATGCCGACGACCAAACGGTGATCCGAATTCCCTTATCAAATCCGATTTTACCGTCACAAAGTATTCAGATCGTATGTGAATTTCGATCGAAGCTGCCGCGTGTCTATGCGCGAACCGGATTCAGCGACGAGAAGGACGATTTTTTTCTGATCGGTCAATGGTTTCCAAAAATCGGCGTTTGGAGAAACGGCGCCTGGAATTGTCACCAATTTCACTCACAAACCGAATTCTTTGCCGACTTCGGAGTGTACGATATGGAGCTGACCGTTCCGAAACAGTATGTAGTCGGAGCCAATGCCGTGCTTGTTGGAAAGAAGGAAACGGACCGTTTATCGGTTTATACGTTCCATCAGGAAGATGTGATCGATGCCGTTTGGACCGCCTCATCTAAATTCACAGAAATAAGGCAAAAAGTAAAAATCGCTTCGACAGGACGTGAAGTCGAGGTAACCTATCTTCTGGCGCCAGGGCGTGAGGTGTATAAAGACAGGTATTTCAATGCTTCCACAGCCATGTTCAATTATTTTGACGAGTGGTTCGGCACATATCCCTATCCCAATCTTACTATAGTAGATCCACCTGTGGGAGAGGGTATGACGGCCGGCGGTATGGAATACCCCACGCTGGTCACTACAGGAAGTTTTTTTGGCAGCGCGCGAACAAACGATTTCATCGGGCTTAACATTCTGGAAATTGTGACCTTTCATGAGTTTGCGCATAACTATTTTCAGAGCTTGGTTGCCAATAATGAATTTGAAGAGCCCTGGCTCGACGAAGGGTTCACGACTTATGCCGAGCATCGAGCATTGGAACGATATGAAAAAGAAGGAAAAATTTCCGGCGGATACGGTAATATTTTTGGTCTGAACTTTTCATCCATCGCCTACCATAGGATGAGTTATCTTCCGAGACCTAAGAACGGCATCGTCGGAGAGAAAGCATGGAAGATTCCGGAAAACTTTTATCAAACGGCTGCGTACAGCAAGCCGGTTCTGCTGCTCACAACTTTGCAAAATTATCTCGGTGAAGCGACTATGAATAAGGTTATGCGCGCCTATTTTGAGCGCTGGAAATTCAGGCATCCGCAGACCAAAGATTTTATTGCCGTAGTTAATGAAGTGAGCGGCCAGGATCTTAATTGGTATTTTGACCAATTTGTGTATACCAATAAGACGATCGATTTTGAAGTAAGTGGTCTTCGCGTTTTTGAGATCAATGATCAAATGGGTTGGTTTGGAGACAGTGAAGAGAAAATATTTGTTGAAGATCAAAAAGAGAGCAAAAACGACAGTACGAAAACCAATTCTGAAAAGATGTATCGTTCCGTTATTTTTGTGAGAAATAACGGCGAGGCGTTTTTCCCGACAACTATATTAATACGATTTGCCAACGGCGATTCCATCGTTGAAAAGTGGGATGGGAAAGACAGCCCTAAACAGTTTACGTATGATAAGAACACGAAAGCCGTTTCAGCATGTGTCGATCCTGATAGAATCAACGTTTTAGATCTTAAACTGACTAATAATACAAAAGTTGTCGAGCCAGAATTGACCGGTATTAGCCGTTATACAGTGCGGTTTCTTTTTTGGCTTCAAAGTATGTTTCAAACTTTAATTATGATTGTTTAAACGGAGAGTACCATGATATTCAGCATTTTTGCCCGATCGCTTAAGATCACACTGCAACAAAAAAAGATGATGGGCCTATTGTGGGCACTTTCGATTATATTTGCTTTTCCGGTGTTTTGGACACTTCACCGCAGTTTAAATTCTTTTTTCGGAGGTCGGCAGGTTGCCTCAGAATGGCTGCATCAATTTAACATTTCTTATCTTCTTGAGATGATTAATGATTTCCCCACTATCATACCAACAACAAACGCGCTATTTTTTGGTTCAGCACTGCTGTTTCTGCTTGTGACGATCTTCTTAACCGGAGGCATTATTGGTAAGCTCATTCAGACCGTTTCCGAAAACTCGTCGGATCAAGAAAGTTTTCTGACTTCATTCTTTGGTTTTAGCGGTAAATTCTTTTTCAGGATTTTCCGTGTATTTCTCTGGACACTATTGCTCAGCCTTGTTTCGTTCGCTTTTATGATGATCGGCGGTTACGCAGTACTTATTACTGCAGCTTTGATAGCCGTTTGGATCATGACTTCCGATATTACAAAGATCCGCTTGATTTCAGAGAATTCCGGAGCGGTAACAAAAACGTATTTTTCATCTTTTATTTGGGTTATGAAGAATGTTCCGTCTGTTGCCTTAGTTTATCTTATTAATTTTATCATGCTTGTTTTGGCGTTCGCATTATACAAACTTGCAGACAACGCACTGATAGCGAACGGAATATTGAAAATTTTTCTGATAGTCATCATACACCAAATGTTTGTTTTCTTCCGCGGCGCTATACGTATTCAGATGTTCAGCAGCGCAATCTTCTTATGGAACGCGAAATGGAAGGCGGCGTCGGTGGTTTCAAATCCATCGGAAAATTTATTAGACGAACAAACTCAGTCAGCGTAATTTCATAACCGTTGTTGGAAATTGAATTCTGGAAAGGTCTTTGTATTTTTTCAATCTTGATTAAATAGTACACTTTAATCTTGACTAAATAGTATAGATTGATTACTTTAGTTTCAGTTAGAAAATTTAATGACTAAAATGTCCGTAGGGAGTTTTTATGAATACAGAAGTTAGCACAATTGAAGAAATAGCTAACAAAGAGTATAAATACGGCTTTGTGACCGATATCGAATCCGATTCAGCGCCCAAGGGCCTCAACGAAGATACGGTCCGATTTATCTCCGCAAAGAAAAATGAACCTCCATTTCTCCTTGAATGGCGATTAAAAGCATTTCGACATTGGCTCAAGTTACTTGAGGAAGGCGAGCCCGATTGGCAGAATCTTCATTTTCCAAAGATTGATTACCAGGACATTATCTATTACTCAGCTCCCAAAAAGAAAAAAGAATTAAAAAGCCTGGATGAAGTTGACCCGGAAATTTTGAAGATGTACGATAAACTCGGCATCCCTATCCGCGAACGTGAAATTATGAGTGGCGTTGCGGTAGATGCCGTTTTCGACAGCGTGTCCGTGGCAACCACGTACAAATCAAAACTAAAAGAGCTCGGCATTATTTTTTGCTCGTTTTCTGAGGCGGTTCATGAACATCCGGATCTTATTCAAAAATATCTCGGTTCGGTAGTTCCGACAACCGACAATTTTTTTGCAGCGCTTAATTCCGCAGTCTTTAGCGACGGATCTTTCTGTTATATCCCAAAAGGCGTGCGTTGCCCGATGGAGTTGTCTACCTATTTCCGTATCAACGCGGCGAATACAGGCCAATTCGAGCGAACTTTGATTATCGCCGAAGAAGGCGCGTATGTCAGTTATCTCGAAGGCTGCACCGCCCCGATGCGTGATGAAAACCAGCTTCATGCCGCAGTGGTGGAGCTCGTAGCTCTGGACAACGCGCAGATCAAATACTCGACGATTCAGAACTGGTATCCGGGCGATAAAGAAGGCAAAGGCGGCATCTATAATTTTGTTACCAAACGCGGCAAATGCGCCGGTGTAAATTCCAAGATCTCATGGACGCAGGTCGAAACAGGCTCTGCGATAACTTGGAAATACCCAAGCTGTATCCTGATGGGCGACAATTCGGTTGGCGAATTCTACTCAGTTGCGCTGACCAATCACTTTCAACAGGCTGACACCGGAACAAAGATGATTCACATTGGAAAGAATACCAAAAGCACTATTGTCTCTAAAGGTATTTCCGCCGGACGAGGGCAAAACACCTATCGAGGCCTCGTCAAAATCATGAAAGGCGCCGAAGGGGCCCGTAATTTCTCACAATGCGACTCCATGCTGCTCGGCGACAAATGCGGCGCACATACCTTCCCTTACATTGAAATCAAAAACAATACATCGCAGGTGGAACATGAAGCATCGACATCGAAAATAGGTGAAGACCAAATTTTCTACTGCAATCAGCGCGGCATCTCCACTGAAGACGCGATCAATATGATCGTCAACGGGTTTTGTAAAGAGGTTTTTAAAGAACTGCCGATGGAGTTTGCTGTCGAAGCTCAGAAATTACTCGGCGTAAGTTTGGAAGGAAGCGTGGGATGATGAAAACGATGTCTATGATGTTACTTTTAATCATTCAGACAAACAGCCTTACGTGGGGACAAACCAATACAACCCCGTATCGACTGAATACATTAACCGACAAATCAGACACAATCAGACATTTATATCTTGACGACCAACTTGATATTTCAAATTTTTTCAAGTTGTATGTAACGCATTCCCCCAAAATGGAACTTTCCGGAATACGCGTCATAGATTGCAAGACCGATTCTAATTTCAAGAATCTTTTGGATTTATTAAGAAGTCAATCTGGTTCTCTCGAAACTGTATATTTCGGAGGAAGTGAAGAAAAATTGGGGCCTGATGAATTCTTAAAAGTTATCGAAAACTTAAATACGGGTCACATAAAAAAGTTCTTTTGGATAAATCAAAAAACTCTGACAATAAATTCTAAACTGGCTGATGCAAGAGTTAAGAAAAAGGAAGATCTACGTAATCTCGAAATTATTAACCGAATAAAGAACTGCAAAGAATTTTTGAATAACTTGGAATCACTGTCTTTGAAAAACACACCGTTCAACATGTCTGCAAGTTTTCTAACCAAGACAGATTGGCCTAAATTAAATCATTTGGAATTAAGCGGTACCGGCATTTCTTCAACATTCCTTGATTCATTGATGTTACATAAAGATTCATTTCAGGAATTAAGTTCATTGAATATGGATTATGTAGAACTGGACCCGGTTTCAGTTAAAAATGGAGCATTCAAAAACCTTAAGGAATTTTCATGTTTTGTACCTGATGCCAATGAGACGGATAGCAAGAACTTATTCTCAAATTCTGGAACAGATTTTTTTAAGAACATTGAGCGAATACATGTTCCTGTTGTCGTGATTAATAGTACACCATATAGCTCCAAAGATATTACTTCAGATTTTGCATTCAAATTTTCCTTTAAAAAAAAAATGGGAGGAAATAATATTGTTGATTCAACTACGTTTTTTAACAAAATGCTGAATCTCAAAAACCCTGGCTATTTTTTTTGCTCCACAGATCAGTCTAAAATAAAAACATCTTCGATTGTAGCGAGAGCTTTTTCGCTTGAAACTCATTTTTTTTCAAAGACTGCCGACATAGATAGCTTTATAATTTCATATCCTAACAAAGATAAACTAAGTGTATTATTGGCCAGCCCATTGTTCGGAGAGCAAGAAGTAGTGAATCATGCAGAGATTCTATCATCATTGCGAACCGGAGATGTTTTTCTTGTAAACACACGTATTCGGCCGGATCAACTATTAACAGTACGAGATCATTTAGACACCAGGGTTCATCGTATTACGATCCAATACCCATCTGAAAACCCTGCATGGTGGAACAATCCCTTTTTACAACAATATAATCTACATCAATTGAATATCCCAAAGTTTAATGTGCCAAAATTTAAATAAGAATTCAGGACAAAAAACAATGAAGAGACTACTCTTTTATTTTTTATTACTAGGAATCATCCTTGGGCCACCAAACTTGATGGCACAATCATTTATTTCAGTTTATTCCAACAAAGATTTTCCAAGCCTTAAAGTAAATACTGACCCTCTAGAAGTGGTATTCGTTGAACATACATTTAATAAAAAATCACTTGAATGGTTGTCCCAAGCTGAGTTTCGTGGTCGAATTTCATCTGTTGTTTTCGATCATTGTGACCTGTCAACTTCTGCATTCCAAGAATTCTCAGATTTGTTTAAACAGGGACAACTCAAAAAGCTCTCTTTCTATGGAATTAAATCTGCGATGTCACCGAAATTTGACCACTTCGCTGATCAGTTGGAAATTTTAACCATTGTTGATTGTGGGTTCGGAAAGTCTTTTTATAAAAATTTTACACAGGAAAATACAAAACAATTAAAAGAACTTACAATCTCAAACTCTCTCATATGGAAGGAATATGTTGAGATTATTAGATCCTGGAAAATTGGGCCGCATATACAAAGCCTTGATTTGAGCCACAACTCCCTTTCTAACGAGATCTTGACTATTTTATGTGATGAAGAAATGCCCGAACTAAAAATCGTTAAGTTAAACGGCTTAAATCTGGTAATTTCGGATAATCCGAAGAAATATTCGAAGCAATTCCCCGCTTTGATTTCATCCTTTAATTTAAACTTTAATGTCCCTTGGGAGCGAATGCCCAAATTGAAACACCTTGAGATGAGTTTTATTGCAGAATTGAGCGAATCTCTAACTAAGGTGTATGATGATGCCCGATGGGAGAATTTTGATGTCTTTATCGGACCTTTGCCAAAAGAAGAAATTATTACAAAACCATTATCAGGTATGACTTACGATCTAAAAAAATACCAAAATAAAATAGATGTATATGACAAAATCTACCAACATATTTTTTCTCGTCCGATAAAGTCTCGTTATATGTCTGTGTCTTTCAATTCTGCAAAGAGATTAGACTTTTTCCTTCACTCTCCACAGGCACAATTTACCAGTAACTTAATTTTGGCTGGGTTTTTTTGGGGCGAAATTGATATTCAAGCGGTTCTGGACATGAATTTATTGCCCTCGCTAAAGACTGTGGAACTTAAGAACGCATCATTAACTCAAAGTGAAGCAATGAATTTGATACGAAGATACCCACAGTATGAATTCAATATAGATATATCATCCGGTTTAAGGAATGATGGAATTCAATATTGGCCCATCATTATTCAAGATTAAAACCAAAGGAACATTTCAAATGTTAGAAATTAAAAACCTTCATGCGTCCGTTAACGGAAACGAGATACTGCACGGCGTCAATTTAAAGGTTAACGCGGGTGAAATTCACGCCATCATGGGCCCCAACGGTTCCGGCAAAAGCACGCTGGCGCAAATTCTAGCCGGACGGGAAGACTACCGTATTACCGAAGGTGAAGTGACTTATAACGGTAAGAGCCTTTTGGAAATGTCTCCGGAAGACCGCGCGGCGGAAGGCGTCTTTTTAGCGTTTCAATATCCGGTTGAAATTCCAGGCGTTAATAACACGTATTTCCTGAAAACGGCTTTGAATGCGATCCGCAAATACCGCGGAGAAGAGCCCCTTGACGCAATGGATTTTCTGACGCTGGTAAAACAAAAAATGAAATTGGTTGAAATGGATGAAGACCTTCTCAAACGGCCGGTGAATGAAGGGTTTTCCGGCGGCGAAAAAAAACGAAATGAAATTTTTCAAATGGCCGTATTGAATCCCAAGTTGTCCATATTGGATGAAACCGATTCCGGGCTTGATATCGACGCGCTGAAGATCGTATCCCACGGCGTTAATAAACTGCGTTCCAAAGACAATGCCGCAATTGTCGTGACCCATTATCAGCGCTTGTTGAATTATATCATACCGGATTTTGTTCATGTTCTCGTCGACGGGCAAATTGTCAAATCGGGCGGAAAAGAACTCGCTCTGCAACTGGAAGAAAAAGGTTATGACTGGACTCGGGAAACCGAAGGAGCATCGGTATAATGGCAGCGATCACAAATAATAAGGAGTGGTACCAAAAACAGTTTCGCTCATTTGAAGAAAGCCTGAACGGCCAGAAATCCCTGCCGATTCATGATTTCAGGAAACTGGCATTTGACCAGTTTATGGCCTTGGATTTTCCCAATTCAAAAAACGAGGATTGGAAATATACGAATATTGAGCCCATACTGAATAGCGCCTTTGAATCATCGTCAGGTAACGATGTAAGCAAGATTACATCGGAAGTCATTGAGCCGTTTTTGATTGCGGATATGGCGGTGCAATTGATTTTTGTCGACGGACAATTTTCTCAGGCATTGTCTAAAACAGGTGTTATACCAAAAGGAATAACAATTACGCGTTTGTCCGACGCTTTGTCTGCGCATGCTGACAAAATTCAAACCAGAATACAAGACAGGCTTAAAACAAACAAGAATATTTTTACCGCTTTGAATTCCGCATTTATAATGAATGGCGTTTATATTGAAATTGGAGACCATGCGGCTTTGGAAAAACCTATTTATATTCTACACTTATCGGCATCCGATAATAAGCCATACCTCAACCAGCCGTATCATCTTATTACAACCGGGAAAAACTCTCAGGTATCGATCGTCGAAAACTCTGCAAGCTTGGTAGATGGATCTGTTTTTACGAATAGTTTCACGGATATCGCTGTCGGCGCCGATGCAAGAGTTGAGTATGTTAAGATACAACAGGAAAGCACTAAAACATTTCATATTGGTTCAACCGAAATTCACCAAGACCGTAATAGCCGCTTTACTCACAGGCTGATTACCTCCGGCGGAGCGCTTGTTCGTAATGTCATACAGGTTCACTTGGATGATGAAGGTATTGAAAGTACATTGGACGGAGTCTATTTGGCCCATGGCACGCAGCATGTTGATAATCGTACGATTATTCATCACGCTAAGCCCAATTGCAACAGCCACGAGCTCTATAAAGGCATTCTGGACGGCAAGTCAAGCGGCGTTTTTAACGGCAAGATCATTGTTCATCCCGATGCGCAAAAAACGGACGCCAAGCAGTCCAATAAGAATATTTTGTTATCTCAGGATGCCGTCATGAATACAAAACCGCAGTTGGAGATTTTTGCAGATGATGTTAAGTGTACACACGGTGCGACGATTGGGCGCCTGGAAGAAGAATCGTTATTTTACTTACGGTCGCGCGGCATTGGAAAAGAACAAGCAAAAAATATGCTGACATACGCATTTGCAGGAGAAATTGTCAGCCGGATCGGCCACGAACCAACCAGAACTTATTTGGACGGCCTGTTATTAGATCGTCTGGAACATTAGCACAAACCTCTATGAGCGTCGCACAAAAAATAATACCTGTTAGTGTCAGTTCGCCGCTGGATGTTGAAAGGATCCGCCAGGACTTTCCCATTCTGACGGAACGTATCCACGGTAAACCGCTTATCTACCTTGATAACGCCGCCACGACGCAAAAGCCTTTATTTGTCATTGATGCCGTACATCATTATTACCGCGCCCAAAACGCCAATATTCACCGTGGAACCCATTACCTCAGCCAGGTAGCGACTTTCGAATATGAAAAAGCGCGCGGCAAGATCCGCCAGTTCATCAATGCCAAAGATAATAAAGAAATTATATTTGTTCGCGGCACCACTGAAGCTATCAACCTCGTGTCCAGCGCCTACGGGCGAAAATTTATCCGCGCGGGTGATGAAATCATTATCTCCGCCATGGAACATCACTCGAATATTGTACCGTGGCAGATTTTATGCGAACAAACCGGCGCAGTTCTCCGCGTCATACCGATGAACCAGAGCGGCGAATTAATCATGGAAGAATATGTCAAACTTCTGAACGAAAAGACAAAATTGGTATCTGTTGTTCATATCTCAAACGCTCTCGGAACGGTAAATCCAGTTAAAGAAATCATTCGCCTTGCTCATGAGCGCAATATTCCGGTCATGCTTGATGCGGCTCAATCCATTCCACATGCGCCGGTTGACGTTAGGGATTTAGACTGTGATTTTCTTGTTTTTTCCGGCCATAAAATGTACGGCCCTACCGGCGTGGGCGTTCTCTACGGCAAGCAGCAATTATTGGAAAGCATGCCGCCATATCATGGCGGTGGAGATATGATCCGTACCGTGAGTTTTGAGAAAACCACGTATGCTGAATTGCCGAATAAATTTGAAGCGGGTACGCCTAACATAGCCGGAGGTATCGGACTCGGCGCTGCCGTAGATTACATCAATCGCATCGGCATTCACAAAATCGCGGAGTATGAAACTGAACTGATGGCGTATGCAACGGAAAAGTTGTCCGCGATAAACAAATTAAAAATTATCGGTACGGCAAAAGAAAAGGCCGGCGCGATCTCTTTTGTGATGGAGAATGTGCATCCCCACGATGCCGGCACCTTATTGGATCTGGAAGGTATCGCTATCCGAACAGGCCATCATTGTGCACAACCCGTCATGCAGTTTTACGGCATTCCCGCCACATCCCGCGCGTCCTTATCGTTCTATAATACCAAAGAGGATGTTGATGCGCTCGTTAAAGGCCTGCACAAGGTCATGGAGGTATTCAAGTAATGTCGAACACAAACGAACTTTATCAGGAGATCATTCTTGATCACAATAAGAACCCGCGTAATTACCACAAGATTGAAAACCCTACCTGTTCACAAGAAGGGTTCAATCCCTTGTGCGGAGATCATCTGCATTTGTATTTGAAATTAGAGGACGGGTTCATCAGAGATATCAGTTTTGAAGGAAACGGATGCGCCATTTCAAAATCATCCGCATCTTTAATGACCTCCGTATTAAAAGGGAAAACCGTCAAAGAGGCGGATGAATTATTTGAAAAATTTCATAAGCTGGTCACTTCCCCGATGGATGAGGAACAGCAAATTGAGGAATTAGGAAAATTAGCCGTATTTTCGGGAGTACGGGAATTTCCTGCGCGCGTCAAATGCGCAAGCCTCGCATGGCATACTTTAAGGGCAGCGCTTGATAATAAAGATAAGATCGTTACGACGGAGTAGAAAATTATGGATAAAGAAACGACATACAGCGGAATGGAGTTACAGGTCATCGAAGTTTTGAAGACATGTTTCGATCCTGAGATTCCCGTCAATATTTATGAACTGGGTTTAATTTACGAAGTTAAGGTCGATGAGAAGGGGTTTGCACATGTTAAGATGACGTTGACTTCGCCTATGTGCCCCGTCGCGGAGTCTCTCCCCCCGGAAGTGGAAAATAAGATACAATACGTTCCGGGTATCACGGACGTAAAAGTTGAGGTCGTGTGGGAGCCAACGTGGAATCCTTCGATGATGTCGGATGTCGCGCGCCTGGAATTGGGTATGATGTAGCTTGCAGCAGAATTCAGAATATTCTTCTGAATTCTGTTTCCTGTATTCTTATGAGAAAATTCTTTAACAATTAAAGTAGCGAAAAGTATGAAATTCAGCACGCAAGAAGAATACGGTTTACGTTGCTTAATACAAATAGCCCGCCATCATGCGTCCGGTGGTTTGACCATTCCTCAGATCAGTCAGGCGGAAGGATTGAGCGAAGCGAATGCCGCAAAATTGTTGCGCGTCTTGCGCATCGGTGGATTTGTAGACAGTTCTCGCGGCCATGAAGGCGGTTACACCTTATCACGTCCAGCCGATCAAATTCACGTTGGCGAAGTATTAGCTGTGCTGGGCGGTAGGCTTTATGAATCTGATTTTTGCGAGAAACATACCGGATTTGAAAAAATGTGTACACACAACACCAGTTGTTCCGTGCGGTCATTATGGCAAACAGTACAAATCGCAGTTGATAAAGTTTTGAACAAGATTACTGTGCAGGATATGCTTGGGTCGGAGCAAGCGTTTCAAAGTCAAATCAGCATTCCGATACTTCAATCTCTTGATGTTTAAGTCACCTGTCATTTCACGCTTGGCATGACCGTCCGGGAAAGCAAACTCCAAACAAACAAAACTAATCCACCCAGCAAGCTGCCTTTGAATAGTGATTTGCTCATTGCATTTCCTTGTTATCTGTGATTGGGTTAATGTATCTAGTTAGGCTCCATACTTTTTGTTCTGCGCAAAATCACAAATCCGGCAAGGCCTGAAGCAACGGAAGCGATCAATATGGAAATTTTGGCAATGGTTTGATATTCGGGCTGCCGAAATGAGAGGAGAGCTATGAAAATAGACATCGTAAATCCGATGCCGGACAAAAGCCCTGCCCCGACTATGTGTCTCCAGTTGGCGTTCTCAGGCAGTATCGAAATGCGCGTTAAGACTAAAATCCACGAGAATATCAAAACACCTACTGGTTTTCCTATCGCAAGTCCAAAAAGAATACCCATGGATAACGGCGAGCCAAGGCCATCCATCGAATGGCTTTCTAATATCACCCCGGTATTTGCCAAAGCAAAAATTGGCATTATAAAATAGTTAACCGGCTTGTGTAGCAAGTGTTCAAGTTCTTCCAGCAGGGATTCGCCGGTATTTCCCGTAGCTGGAATTGCAAAGGCGGCTAACACACCGGAAACCGTTGCATGAACCCCTGACTTGTAAACAAAATACCATAAGAATGCTCCCGCAACCAGATAGGCCCACTGATTCCTCACGCCCGCCCTGTTGAGAACAAGGAGCACTAAAAACACAATACCGGATAGGAATACATTCGTCCAAAGAACCTGGCTTGTATAAAAAATAGCGATGACAATAATAGCGCCGAGATCATCGGCAATCGCCAGCGCAGCAAGAAAAACCCTAAGCGAGTTTGGAACCCGGTTGCCAAGCAGGGATAATATCCCCAACGCAAATGCGATATCGGTTGCCATAGGAATCGCCCACCCGCGTGCGGTTTCTTCACCGTCATTTAACAAATAAAAGATCGTTGCCGGGATGGCCATACCGCCCAAAGCAGCCGATATTGGCAGAGATGATTTCTGAAAAGAGGACAGTTCACCCTTGATGACTTCCCGTTTAATTTCCAATCCGACAAGAAAGAAAAACACCGTCATTAACCCGTCATTGATCCAATGCTCTATGGATTTCTTTAGAACAAAATCGTCGAATACGATTCCCATTCGGTGTTTAAGTACTCCAAAATATAAATCTTGAAGCGGTGAATTCGCCATAATTAACGCGATGACCACACAGCCCAACAAAATAATACCGCCGCTCTTTTCTGAATCAAGAAATTCCTTAAATGAATTGTCTGAACTTTCTGTTGGGCTATTCATAATAACACTCCTCTTATGAGTCCAAATCTGATTCTAAGAATTCAACCATTCTTCGTTCCGACCAATAGATTCCGTTATGGCCGAAGCTGATAAATCCTACATGCCCGCCGGATGTAGGTATTTCAAGAAAAAAATTCGGGTTACCATTTGCCTCGTTTATAGGATAACAAGGCGGAGCAAAAAACGGGTCATTCTTTGCGCTTACAAGTAACGTGGGTACGGCAATATTTGGAATAAATGGCTTACAGCTGCATTTCGCCCAATATTCCTCAGCGTCTCTAAAACCATTCATCGGCGCCGTATATCGATCATCAAATTGACGAAATGTTTTTATTTTATCATATCCATCATCATCCAGTTGGCCTGGAAATATTTCCATTTTAGCTTTAATTTTTTCGTGCAACATTTTCAGAAATCGCTTCATATAAATTCTGCAATCGGGCGCCTCCATGCGAATAGCTCCTGCCTTGAGATCGCATAGAACGGAATAACAAACCGCCTTTTTAATTATCGGATGAATTTGTTTTCCCCGTTCACCCAGATACTTCAGAATAACATTGCCGCCAAGGCTAAAACCGATCAACACCATTTCATCATATTTATTTTGCCGAATAATATGTTGCACAACGCATTCCACATCTTCGGAAATTCCGCTGTGATAGGATCTGGCTTGTTTATTCGGCTCGCCGCTGCAGCTGCGAAAATTTACCGCAAGCGCATCACGCCCGCTGTCGTTCAGCGCCTTGGCCATTCCGCGTATATAATGCCTGTCCGTGCTGCCTTCCAAACCATGGCAAAGAATTCCGACCGATTTGGAGCCTATTCTCGACCAGTCAATATCGAGAAAGTCATCGTCAGGCGTGGCGATGCGCTCCCGCAAGTAATGAATACCATTTACTTTTCTAAATAGTGACGGAAATATTGTCTGGATATGCGTATTTCCAAAAAACGGAGGCGCTACGTAATCTGACCAAATAATAGGCATTAATTCTTACGTTTGGTTGAATACAAACATCCGGTTTGCAATTCTAACGCCACCGTTATGTTATGTATATTTTGTCGGTTTGATAAATCGTACAGCGGCGAAAGTCTATCTTATCAATGCCTTCAATCGCTTGCCTCGCCTCCACCCGTGAATGGCAAGTGTCGGTCCAATCAATCCGTAGGTCATGCCGGCCAGAAAACCGCTGATAAAAGTACTTTCAAAACAAGCCAGCAGTATCGATACAATGGCAATTAACATCAGTAGAATACAGGATTGTATTGCAGATTTTGTCATGAATACTTCAACCACATTAAGCTCCAGAGATTCACGCAAACGATAAGCATGCCAATGCAACGCGCCGAATATCATAAAAATTAAAAAGAACCCGGAACCGTAGATCAACATCATGGTTCCAACTTCGGAAGCGCCCACCACATGGTGTCCTGCCATATTTGGAAAAAGGAGGCCGTTGATCACGTAGGAAAAAACAAACTTCAGGGGAAATACATAGAACAGCACAACAAATAGAAGAAACGCGTTGAGCGTCAGCGTAAAAATGTCGGACAGTCCGTAACGCCTGAAGAATTTATAATGTGAGTACCATATCCAAATAAGTATGGTAAAACAAAGCCCAAATGCAAAAAAACCGCGCATCGTATCGAATAATTGTGAAAAAGTTTTTGGCACTTCCAATGAAACCACGATCAGGGTTATTGCAAATGCGAAAACAGCATCGCTGAATCCTTCGATCCGCGTTACTTCTTTCCCGCGCCATCTGAAATTAATTTCCGATCCGATTCCCTTCCTGCTCCAATTTTCTCTTATCATCTTAACCTCACTTTAAACAAGTTTTCTTTATCATACGCATTATTGAGGCTTCGCTTGTGTAATCTTGCACTTTATTTAGCGGTATCCACTGAACATCGTGAGATTCGTGAGTTACTTTTACCGTGCCTCGCATATCCGCCTCAAGTATGAAACGGATATCGTAATGTAAATGCAAAGGATCACTTTTAAATGGTGGAATTTCATGAATATCAATGTCGAATATGTCTTTCGATACCGGAACAAAGACATCGAGGCCGGACTCCTCCTGCGCTTCACGAATCGCAACGCGCAAAACATCCGGATCCCCGTCCGCATGTCCTCCCAATTGAAGCCACTTATGTAACTTCCGATGATGCGTCAGCAGTACGTGCGTACGATCCGCATTGACGATCCAGGCTGCGGCGGTGATATGTCCTGTTTGTAAATGTCGTTCCAAACAATTCGCATGCGTCTTAACAAATTGTGTCGTCGCATTTAATATTTTTTTTTCTTCGTCATTAGACGCACGATAGGAGGCTAATTTTTCCAGGAGAAATTGGCGGTGCATTGAAATTTCACAAATGAGTAAAAATAAGCTGACGGGACGAAATCTATTTTTTGGTTGATAAGGCGGGCTGCATGATCGGGAAAAATAATTTGAACGAAGAACCCTTCCCTACTTCACTCTCAACCGTTATCTTGCCGTTGTGTTTTTTAATGATTTCTTGTGTGATAGGTAAACCCAAGCCGGTGCCTTCATGCGCGTCTTTTGTTGTAAAACCGGTAACAAAAATCTTGTCAAGATTTTCTTTGGAAATGCCCATCCCATTGTCCGCAATGTCTACAACCACGTCGTCGCCTTCAATGTAAGTGTTGATTTGAACTTTAACGTCGTTCGATCGCGATTGCGCGGCGTTGTTGATGATATTGATCATCACCTGGGAAATAGGACCGGGAAGGCCCATAACATTGGGAATTGTGCCGAATTTTTTGACAAATTCAACATTGTGCTTGAATTTTGAATGTAACAAAGACAATGCGCGTTCAATCTGAGCATGCAAATCCGTCTTAACAAACTCGGCATCATCCAACCTTGAAAATCCGCGCAAGTCTTCAATGATATCCGTTACCAGGTCACAGGAATGATTAATAATAGTCACGGCGGACTCGAATTCCTGCATTAACTCTTCAACATCGGATCTTTCCGAAAAGGACTTTCTTAGATCTTCCGCTGAAAGCTTCCCGCTAACCACTTCCTGAACTTCAGTCAGAATCTCTTTGACGTCATTCCACTCAAATGTCAGTAGTTTCGTAGAATTGTTAATGTTATTGATCGGGTTCCTAATCTCATGCGCAATGCTCCCCATAAGCTGCCCCAGCATGGACATTTTTTCGGAACGGATCAGATGTTCCTGAGCATCCTTCAGAGATTGATAAGTCTCCTTCAGCTCCGCGTGCGCTTTTTCAAGCTCTTTGCTTTTGAAATAGAAATCTACGCCACGTTTAATGCTGATTCGAAGGTCATCAGGCTCGAACGGTTTAGTAATGTATTGGAAAACGCGTCCTGCGTTGATTGATTCAATCAGATCTTTTACGTCCGTATATCCGGTGAGAATGATTCGGATACAATCGGGTTTGATGCTGATGGAACGGTTAAGAAATTCCGTTCCGGACATTACAGGCATGCGTTGGTCGGATACGATAAGCGAAATATTCTGATTCGCTTCCAGGATTTCAAGCGCGTCTTTCCCGCTGGATGCGGCATATACTATGTATTCATCGGCAAGAATTCGGCTAAGGACTTTAAGTACATTCTCTTCATCATCCACAATAAGTATTTCAACTTTATCGCTTTGCGGCAATACAGTCTCCTCCGTTACCGATTCATTGTCAGTCTGTGGAAGTCTTTTTAGTGACATGCTGAGATTAGGATAGTGTTGACCTTGATATGCGTATCGTATGAGAGTATACGGAATACGCCAATTTAAATCAAGCATGAACTTTCCAGCGCCTATGATGCCAAAGCCATTGTTCAGGATGCGCCGTAACGATTTTTTCAATTTCTGTCGTATAGGATTGAACTTGCCCGTCCATGGAAAGCGACGTATTTAGCTCGAACGCCTTGACCTCAAAACGGTGAAAATATTTGTTTTGCCTGACTGCAAAACAAACAAAAACAGGAACCTTAAATTTATTCGCAAGATATACGGGGCCTTCCGTAGCGAAGCACGGCTGTCCCAAAAAATTAACCGGAACAGTGTTGTCGCCAAAATCCTGATCGGAAAGCAGGGCTATACAATATTTATCCTCAATAAGCCGTCTGAGTTTCATAATTTCATTTTCGTAAACTACGACCATGCCTGCTTTTTCTCTTTGGCGATTGATCAGCCGGTCGATTTTTTCATTTTGTTGATGTTTAACTATTACGGCTATTGGAATTCTTTTTTCAAATAAAATCTTTCCCATCAATTCCCAATTTCCGACATGCGCGGAAACGAAAATAGCGCCTGACAATATCCGATCGTAAAACCGGTCCGGAAGTATAAGTTCATAATCTCGATCCTGTTTTAGGTCTATCCGGTCCAATGCCAGAAGCTCAAAGAAAGTTCGCCCCAAATGTTTGTAGCTGTCTGAAACGAGTTGTGATGCTTTGTCTAATGTGATAGGCAGGCTGCTTCGAAGAATGTTTTCAACCGCTACTTTTTTACGAATTCCAATGTGTTCAAAAAAAAGTCCGGCTAAAGCTCCGGCGTCCGAAATTCGTCTGTAGGAAAGCAGACCCAGCATTAACTGCACAATCCATACAAACGAATATTCAAATGCCGAATTAATTTTGTTAAGAATCACAGACACATCTATTCCAGTGCGAGGTTGGCCAATTCATCTACGCGTTCATTATAATGAACTCCGGCATGTCCCTTTACCTTTGCAAAGGTCACGTCATGCCGGGCGCAGAGATTTAACAAGTTTTCCCACAATTCTCTGTTTTTTACCGGTTCTTTGGTTTTCGTTTTCCAGCCATTGCGCTGCCAATTCGTGATCCAGCGCTGCCGGAAAGCGTTCACAATATAGGCGCTGTCCGAGTACAAAGTTACCTTGCACGGCTGTTTCAAGCACTGCAAAGCCTCGATCACCGCGGTCAATTCCATCTGGTTATTGGTTGTTTGCATCTGAATTCCGGAAATTTCTTTTTTGACCTTGCCGTTCACATTTTCAAACAAAAGAACGGCTGCCCACGAACCTTTACCTGGATTGCCTTTGCAAGCACCGTCAGTATAAATGGTAACATGGGGTATGGCTGCAGTGGTCATAGGTAAGATCCTTGTACGATTAAAAACACGATCATTGAACCAACATAACTGAATCCTTCAATATTTTCAATAATGATTCTTTTTAGCTTGTTATAAGAGAACTCGTTTTATAAGTTCTGCGCATGGAAAAGCGGCATAAATCCTTTGAAATTCTATCAGAAGACGAGGATTATATTTTAATAAATAAATACGCAGGTACGCTAACTCTGCCTGACCGTTTTGATCCAGCCATCCCTAATCTGTATCATATCCTGAAAAGCAAGTATGGAGATGTGTTTATCGTTCACCGCATCGACCGGCAAACGAGCGGTGTGATCGCATTTGCAAAAAATGCAGTTGCGCATAAGGAACTTAACCTTCAGTTTGAAGGCCATCAGGTCCAAAAAAAATATTTGGTTCTTGTGCAGGGTGTGTTGAACGATGCGGAAGGTGTTATTGATCTTGCAATCGGTGAGAACTCCGGCAAGGCCGGAACTATGAGAATCGATACGGCTTATGGAAAAAAATCTGTCACGCAATACCGTGTCATTGAAAAATATTTGAATTATACTCTGGTCGAAGCAGTGCCTCTGTCCGGCAGAACCCATCAAATCCGTGTTCATTTCAAAGCCATAGGCCATCCTTTGGCGGTGGACGAATTGTATGGACATGCGGAAGGTATCAAGCTTTCCTCTATTAAAAAAACATATAAGATCAAGACCGGTGAAATTGAGAAGCCCTTAATCGCGCGATTAACCCTCCACGCAAAATCTCTTCGCTTTTATCACTTTCGGCGGAAAGAGCAGGTCACTATAGAAGCACCCGTGCCGAAGGATTTTGACCGTACTATTAAACAGTTAAGGAAATTAAGCCCTCTTCCGGTTCTCTGAAGATAATTCCGAACCGCTCCTCAAATGCCAGCTTAAGCTGTAATTTTAGTTCATCCAAATCTATACTTTTAATCTGTTCAATTTCTATCGTCTTGTCCTGCAACATCCGGGACATCCTTCTTTTTTCTGTGTCATCCAAATTCAGAAACTCTGTCAATTGCCGGTGATACGAACCTATCAGTATAGAGCCATGTTGCAGTACCGAACCGGCAAATCGCCTCTGAGCGCTTCCTACCAGTTTTTTCCCATTTACTTGTATTTCATATTTGGCCGAACTCGAAAAACATGCTGCAGACGACGGCTGTTTATACAACGCCTTAAAATCCGCCTGCACCGGCGCCACCTCCGCCGGAATTTCTAACTTTCGTAATCCTTGCACGAGCGCCTCACTGATCTGACGATACGTTTCTTCAATGCTGCCTGAAATATCATCATTGAAAATGACGCTGTATGTCAATTCCTCTGCGTGCAGAATGGCCCGCCCTCCTGTCGGTCTATAGACCAAATCGACGCCTTCTTCTTCGCATTTTTTCGTATTTATTTCCACGATCTTTTGGTTTTTTCCAAGTGAAATACAGTAGGGATGCCACTGAAAAAAACGCAATACGGATGGGGCGCTGCCGTTAGCAACTTTTTCGGCAATGCTTTCGTCTAATAGCATGTTAAACTTGCCGGCATGTAATCCGGTGTCGATGAAATTCCAGACCATATTTGAACCGTTTATTATAAAGATTTAACAAGAAATCACTTGCCTTGGGAATAAAAAGAATATACATTCTATAAGCTAAATGTACTTAGCCGTTCGGTGTGATACAATATTTTATTTCACGCCTTCAAGAAAAATTCTATAAAGCCGGGATGAAATCAATACCAAACATACTTACGGTTATCCGTATACTCATGACGCCGCTATTTGTTATCTGTCTATTGGAGGACGGGTGGCAATTGTACGCTGTACTTATTTTCGGCCTTGCGTCGCTCACGGATTGGTATGACGGATATTTGGCCCGGCGCTACGGAATTACTTCGGACTGGGGAAAATTTCTCGATCCGCTCGCAGATAAGATCCTCGTATTATCGGCATTTTTTTCGTTTGTGTATCTTGGAATTGTAAAACTCTGGATGGTCATGGTCATTGTCATGCGCGATTTCATTGTAACGGGGCTTCGCTCCTATAATATGCGCAGAGGCAAGCCGATGATCACTAACCTTCTGGCAAAAACCAAGACATTTACTCAAATGACGATGATTATCGTGATACTGCTGTTTATTGCTTTAAAATCACTTCTCACGCAATTCGCCATGGATGTAGGAAGATATATTGAGAAAACCGTTTCTGTCATGCTCCATTACGAAATTATTTACGCGGGTATGTTGCTCGTAACCGTTTTGACCGCCGTTTCAGGGCTGATTTATTTGTATCAAAATCGTGACAGTTTGCGCCGCTTGGCTTCGTTTGTGTTTAAGAATTCCTGATCCACTCTTTTTAATGCCAACCTGATTGACATCACATCAACATGGATATTTTGCCTAAAATTTTGGCAACAGGATTAGGAACCGGATTTGCGCCTAAAGCGCCGGGAACCGCCGGAAGTATTCTCGCTATTATTCTCTATTATCTTTTTTTCCCGTCCACACCTTCTGTATTGATTCACTTTATTTTTTTTCTTATAATAGCCGCAGTTTTTTTGACCGGGGTTTGGGCCAGCGGGCGGGTCGAATCTTATTACGGACACGATCCGGCCTGTGTGGTCATTGACGAAATGGTCGGAATGGGCATTACATTACTTCTGATACCTAAAACAGTATATCTAATTTTTGCCGGATTTCTCTTGTTCCGGTTTTTTGATATCACAAAATGGCTGGGTGCGAATCGTATGCAACGACTCAAGGGCGGATGGGGTGTAATGATGGATGATGTCGTGGCGGGCGTATGGAGCAATCTTGTTTTGCAAGTAATAGTGTGGTTAGTATAAATTCCAAGAAGCAAAAAGCGCAAATCATCATGCAAAGTACCAGCGGCTACGAGGACGATTCATCCACCGCTGCAACTAGAGTTAATATACGTTACCAATATTTATTTTGGAGAAAAAAATGAGTGTGCTTGTTGACAGGAAAACGCGGCTTGTGGTGCAGGGGATAACGGGGAAAGAGGGAACTTTTCATACGAGCCAAATGACGGCGTATGGAAAATACGTCGTTGCAGGCGTTACGCCCGGTAAAGGCGGATTAAAATATAAGGGCAACGAAAAAGATAAGCTCAAGTATGAAGTGCCGATTTACAATTCCGTAGCCGATGCCGTCAAGCTATCCAGGGCAAATACTACTGTAATCTTTGTTCCACCGGCGTTTGCGGCTGACGCAATTATCGAAGCAGCGGAAGCGGGAATTAAAACTATCATTTGTATCACCGAAGGAATTCCGACGTCGGACATGGTTCGCGCTTACAACTATATAAAAGATAAAGACGTTCATCTCGTCGGTCCCAATTGTCCCGGGGTAATTTCACCCGGAAAGTGCAAAGTAGGAATCATGCCCGCATTCATCCACCGCCCCGGCAGGGTCGGTGTTATCTCGCGGTCCGGAACATTGACTTATGAAGCCGTGGGACAATTAACCGCTCTTAAGATCGGTCAATCGACGTGCATCGGTATCGGCGGCGATCCCGTGATTGGAACGCGTTTCGTGGATGCTTTTAAATTATTTGCCGACGACCGTGATACGGACGGCATCGTGATGATCGGCGAGATCGGCGGAACGGCTGAAGAAGAGGCCGCCGCGTGGGTGAAGAAGAATTACAAGAAACCGGTAGTAGCGTTCATCGCAGGACAGACAGCGCCTCCCGGAAGGCGTATGGGACATGCAGGCGCAATCATCAGCGGCGGAAAGGGTACTGCTGAAGAAAAAATGAAGGCGCTCAAAGCGGCCGGCATTACCGTTGTGAAAAGCCCCGCCGATATCGGCATTACCATGGCTGAGGCGCTTGGAATTAAAGTGAAGACAAAAAAAGTAGTTGCAAAGAAGGTTGAAAAGACAACTGAGAGGAAAGCGGCTAAGAAAACTTCCCAAAAAGATAAAAAGAAACAGAAAAAAGAAAAGAAGAGGGATAAGCCGAAACACAAGAAAAAGGACAAGAAGAAACATAAGAAGAGATAAAATTTAAAAGCCCCGATTCTGTCGGGGCTTTTTTTACACCATTACTTAAAATCGAGTTACTTTTTTTCGAGATGACGCAATAAAGCTGCAACTCCGAGATGGTAACTGTAACTTCCAAACCCTGATATCTGCCCGATACAAACGGGTGCTATCATGGAGTTCTTTCGAAAATCTTCCCGCGCGTGAATATTAGTTAAATGAACTTCTACCACAGGAATAGAAACTGCCGCAACTGCATCCCTCAAGGCAATAGAATAATGGGTATACGCTCCTGGATTAAAGACGATCCCGCTATCCTTTTTTCTTGCGGCATGGATCAGGTTTACCAATTCACCCTCTACATTGGATTGCCTGAATTCAAACTGAATTTTACTAAATGCTTTCGTCAGTGTTTTCTCAATAACGGCTAACGTTTCTTTGCCGTAAGTTCCCGTCTCACGTTCTCCAAGTAAATTGAGATTAGGCCCGTTTAGAATTAGAATTTTGATTGGCATAAAATGATTTCATGTTTTTCACATTGTAGTAAAGCTGACGATGTTTAGCAACGGTTATTATTTTTGATCACAACACTTGAATGAAGTCTCAAGCGGTAGTATCTTTGGCCAGTCCATACTTGGGAGTATCCGGCTGCCTGGTGGCGCCCGCGGTCTTCAAAACCGTTGATCCGTCGAAAGGCGGAAGGTCGGGTTCGATTCCCACATACTCCCGCAAATTCAATCCGCCGTACCAATTTGTACAACCGTTTTATCGAACTTGGAATTAATCCCATCCACCGCTTTGAGCATTTGTTCGCGTTTGGCAGTATCTTCATCGAACAAATCCAGCGCCGCGTCCTCCTCACCAAACCGTGACAATCCTATGCCGATGAGGCGAATAGGCAATCCTCGGGTATCGGCTTTTGCCAGCAGTTGAAGCGCTTTTTTGTATATCACCGCCGGGTCGTGCGTCGGGCTTACGGTCACCTGGCGTGTGTGGTCCACCCAGTCCGAGTAACGCAATTTCAGGTGAACACATCGCGCTTTAATTTCTGAATGTCGTAAAATCTCTGACAGCTTCAACGTCATCTCGTGCAAGGTCTGATGTAAGAATTTCTTGTCGCGTGTGTCTTTGGCAAAAGTCTCTTCTGTAGAAATTTGCTTCTGTTCGCGCGTTACCGACAGTTCCTGCGAACCCTTACCCTGAGCGTATCCCTGAATATGCAGACCCCACATCCCGAGATTTTCCTCAACAAAATCCTGAGCCAGTTGTGCCAATTGCCCGCACGTTAGAATATTAAAACGGTGCAATTGCTTTAGCATCACCTCCCCCACACCCGGCAATACTTTTACATCGAGAGGCTCTAAAAAAACGGCTTCAGCGCCGAAATCAATTTCTTTGATTCCGTAAGGTTTGGCAAAATCACACGCAATCTTCGCCGTAACTTTGTTTGACGCGATCCCCATGGCGCTTGGCAAGCCAAATTGCTCCAGAATATTCTTTTGGATCTTTTCAGCAAAGGAAATAATACTTCCACCGAAAAGTTTTTCACACCCGGTCCAATCAATATAAAACTCGTCAATACTGGCCGGTTCAAATACCGGCGAGTACTTCTTCAGATAGGTGCGAACTTTGCGTGAATATTCTTCATAGGCATCATGATGGCTGTCCACGCGGATCGCAATCGGACATTTCCGCTCTGCAATAGCTGTCGCCATACCTGCGCGTACACCGAACTTTCGAACTTCATACGAGGCGCAGGTCACGACGCCGCGATGTTCTGCCTTGCCCGCAACCATGATCGGCTTGCCGACCCATTCGGGATGCAGCAGTCTCTCCACGGAAACAAAAAAGGCGGTGAGATCTATGTGGGCGATGCGGACAGTTGGCATAAATTTACTATAAAAGTATCAGATTAGTTATGAACTAATATATCTTATTTTCATGAAAAAGAAAATCCCTTCGACCGTTAGTGTGTCGAAGGGATCTAGCATTCATGTCAAAATTCTGGTCGCTAGTTATTAACCATATCCACGATCTCGCCTTCTGTTCGCAATGGCTGGTCCCAAGATTCAATCAATACCGACGGTTGGCCTGCGATGATCTTCGAAGTATTCAGGAATGTTACCGCCTGATTATTGGTTCCAGGAAAAGTGAAATGCGTACCCTGATCCCAATAAGCATAGGTCGATGTCCCGGTCCAGTAACCTCTCACTTGCGTATTAGAATAGGCGCGGTAATAACCGATGTTATACAAGACATTATCAAAAGGAATGGAAATATTGTCCATCGTCTGATCAGTAAGGCCGTAATTTACATAAATCGGCGACAATACATGGGAACCGTTATTCCTCATCCTCATAAAAAAATAACTGGACGTAAGAATAAGGTTGATCCTTTTGTATTCGAGCGTCGACACGTCAATATCGGGATAATTCCACGTTATTAAGAGTCCGATCTGAGTTCCACCGGATGTCTCGCCGGACGTTTCTGCGGTATATCCGAATGAACCCGGGTTTTCATTCAATGTAAAAATAACACTGTCGCCGGGCGCAATAACATCGCTACCTTCTCCAGTCAGCGTCAATGCTATATCGGTGTAAAGGTTGTTTACGAAAATGATATCGAATTGTTTTGATGAACTTCCGCTTGTTTTGGAAGTACAGCCATTGATAGATAACAACGTGACAGCCAATACCCACACAACGGCTTTAAATTCTTTATTCAGTTGTAACATTTTTTTCCTCCTAAAATAATATTAGGAATCAAGATCAGACTTATGGTCAAAAATAAATAATCGCTGAACTTGAAAAAATTATATATGAAAATTCTTGTTTGTCATCGGCGTTCAGATCTTTAGCCTCAAAAGCTCTTCGGGTAACAGCCAGATCAATTGCGAAACTTTTAAAAATAAGGCCTGATCCTACAGATATCGCCGTGCCGGTAACCTGGCTGCCTACATCTCCGTTGCTTTTGATGTCTGCAAATAATGTCGGAACGGTCTTAAATCCTGCTCTCACGGGAATTACCCAGTTATCGGTTATAACCAAATATTCTGCCCCGACCCTGATCGGATTTAAATCTTTCTTACTTGAACTCAGATTAAATTCTCCTCCAGGATCACTTGGGTCATCTATTTGTTTTACTTTGCTTTTGCCAAAGGCTCTCAATTCATAATCAGCAGCCAGAGTCAAATTGTCACCAACGCGATAGGATACTCCAAAGCCCAGCATCATTGGAAACTCCCATGCCCATTTGTATTTCGTAGTTTCACCTCCGTATTTCCACTTGTCAGTCATTTCAAATGGAGCGCGATAAGATACGCCTATCCGCATGGGCAGTTTGGCGCCTGTCTGTTCCAGATCGGCCAAAACACCTACTTGATAATTAAATCCGGAGAAATCGTCCTTGTATGAAAAGGAGTTAAGAGGATCAACATAATCATCGTATTTGTATTCGGAACTTCCGGTCCACAAATTGAAGGAGGCGCCAACTGATAAAGCGGGCATGACCTGAAATGCAAGGCCCGGCGATATGGTATTGATTCCACCGGTTTGGTCTTCTTTGAAAACATCTTTGTCCTTCGTGTACAGAAAGTTGTCGATCTGATTCTGGTATGCAATGGCGACAGTAAATTTTTTATCCATAAGCTTCATTGGATATGCGATGCTGCCGAAGTTAAATGCCGGATGATTTGCAGAACTGGTGAGTTTATTACCGGGAGCTGTATACTTATAAGTATCAAATGATTGTCTAAAAACAAATGACGCTTCCGGCCTTTCTAATTGAGTTAGTCCCGCCGGATTCCACGAAAGCGCGGTTGCATCATCTGCCAGGCCGATAAATGCGCCGCCCATGCCCTCTGCGCGTGCACCGGACCCGATGATATCCATAAATTTCAATTGGCCCCAAGCGCTGTTGGTGAGCGACATTAAGACAATCAAAATTGCTGCATAGAAACCTTTCTTCATCATAGGCACCTCCTCGTATTATTTAATTGGACATTTAAGTTAATAAGATAAAACTCTCGACTATTTCACGACCACTCTATCTCCAACTTTGAGATCTCCTTCCGCCTTTCCGACGATTTTGCTTACAGCCAATTTTTCCTGAACTTCGATAACAACCAATTCGCACAATTTAGTTACGCGTTTCCCCAAAATTTCTTTCGTCACCGGGTGTTTGATCGGATCGCCTTCCCGGTACGCCACGCATTTCGACCCTTTACGAATACCGACCAACGTTCCAATATCGAGATAGATTAGATCGGATTCGACGCTGACAATAAATCCTTCGACCAGCGGGAGATCGTTGTATACATTAATGGCCACTTTCTCTACCAATGACTCGACCATGTTCGTAGATGTCATGTCGCTCTTTTCTTCACGCGCCACAATGGTTTCGCTCGTTTCCGTGTCAATCAAACGCGCGCTGACCTTTGCAAAACCGGTTTCGACATTAACACTTCCTAAGACGATCGCATCCGCACCGGCGATTTTACCGACTTTCACGGCGGCCTGCTCATCCACCATATCGGACATGCCGAAATTCTGTTCCTTGATGACCTGATCTATTGCGCCGCGCTCTATAACGCGGAAACGGCGCATGTTTACAAGCTGTGTGATCATTTTTTCCGTGATCGACTCACCACCGTTACCTGCCTGCCCTTTCGTAGTGAACGGCAATACGGCAATCGACAATCGTGATCCGACCTGAGTCACTTTAGAGGGGTCGTAGGTCAATGCGCCCGCAAATAGGCCGCTCACATTTGGCGTCGATCTTTTTTCTGAAAGCATGCGCTTTTCCTTGTTCAGCTTTTCTTTGTCCTCTTCCAATTGTCTTTGTTGTGCCTCCAAGCTGATCTGCTGGCTTATGAGTGCTCTGTCCTGTTCGGCTTTCTGCTGCGCCAGAATTTCCTTTTCTTTGTCAACCTTGTCCTTTTCTGCCTTTAGTCGTTTTTCTTCTTCAAGCAGCTTCTTCTTTTGTTCTTCGGATGTTTTTGTCTTTTTGTCCTCTTCAAGACGCTTTATTTCATCGGCTAACTGTTTTTCTTTTTCGAGTTTCTTTCGCTCCTGCTCTTTTTTCTGAATCTCAAGCCCTCGCTGCATTTCATCCAACACTGCTTTTTCTTGTTCCTTTTTCTTTAATTCTATATTGATCAATTCCTCTTGAGCTTTGGTCTTTTTTTCTTCCGTTTCTTTTCGGGTCTGATAGTCGGCCAATATAAGATTACTGCCGGTAAGCTTGCCAAGATATTCCTGAGCGCGTTTAGTTTTATCGTAAGCGATCGAAAGATCCAATTCCTTTTTCGCATTTTCCGCGTCGCCGGCATTTAACAATGCAATTCCAAGTTCCCGATGAGGGTAATACTCTATGAAGCGTGTGCCGTACGTTCGTTTGTTTTTTTTGTCTTCGAATTCAATCGAAATAGCGGCTCTCAATTCTTCGATTGCTCTGTTCCAGTCTCCCTTCTCCATGTAATTGAGGCCCCGATCATAATAATTGTAAAATTTGTCCTGAGCGCTGGCGGTTCGATCGGCAAGTATCAAAAGAAGAGCCGTAAAAATAATACTCAAAAAAATCGAATGGGCGGTTGAGATCATAGTAAATTCCGGATTTTGGTAATGTGCCTCAGAAAAGATCTCACTGAGGGCGAAGGATTAATGCTGTAAATGTAAAACAACATGTTTAACATTTCAATAGATTTCTACATGAATTTGTATATTAAATCTTACTTAAGGCATCCTGATTTCCACAATTGAATTAAAATCCGGTATCAAAACCTCAGGATCAAGCACGCCGCGTTGCAGTAAAATATTACCTTCTGGCCAATGCACTTGTAAATTTTTCGGGGTAATCGATGAAATTTTGATTCTTCCTTTGAATGTACCGCCTTTGTTGCTTAGTGTAACTGCATCCCCGTTTTGTAAACGAAGATTTTCCGCATCTTCTGCGCTGATCAACACCGCGTCGCGTTCCGCGCCGGTCAATGGATCCTTGTTGTCTTGAACCATGCTGTTAAACTGCTTTCCCCGGCGCGTTGAAACCAGAAATTGATTTGGGCCCAGATTAAGTTCCTTTGGTTTAACCAACGTGAAATTGGCTTTATTGTTTGCCGTTGGAAATTTCCAGCCGTCGCAGAGCCTGATTCCGCCCCACTGCACATGATCGCCGCTTTTCTTCAGGTCTTGAATGCCGTCATACATCGGAATTATTCTTGCGATTTCATCTCGAATCTTCCATCCGGACTCAAAGTCAATGTGATTTTTTTGCTCGGGTAGTACATGTTCAGCCAGTTCCATCAAAATTTCCCATTCGCTCTTAGTTTCGCCGATATCATTTCCCTCGATCTGCGGGCTGAATATGATCCGCCTTTCGGTCGTTGTTTCCGTTCCGCCGTCGCGCTGTTCGTACCGTGTCTTCGCCGGGAGCAGCAGCACCGCCTCATTAGGCTCCATCAACATTTGATTGGTGAGAATAATGTCTTGATGAATTCGCAGCGGAATCTTATTTATCGCGTTCTTAACAAAAACAGGATCGGGCAATACCTCAAGAAAGTTTCCGCCAACCTGATAAAGTATGTCAATCTTGTTTTCTGAAGCGGCGTCGATCATTTCCACGGCAGTAAGTCCCCGCTGTTCCGGAACTTTGAAGCCGTATTTTTCTGATAATTCCGCTGCGCTTTCCGGAGTAACAAGTTTGCCACCCGGAAAAACCGTTGCATAAGCTCCAACTTCCGCGCCGCCCTGAACGCCGGAATGGCCGCGAATCGGCATCAAACCGCATCCTTCGCGTCCGACAAATCCCTTGGTTAGTCCAAGGTTGACGATAGCGCGAACGCTGTCGCTTCCGCAGGAATGCTGCGTAATGCCCATGCTCCATACCAAAACGGCTCTTTTTGCTTTATGCATCAGAGCGGCAAAATCTTTCATGCGGACACGTGAAAGGCCGGAATACTTTTCAAGGTTTTCCCACGATTCATTCTCCAGATAATTTTTCAGATCAGAAAAACCAGAGGAATAATTCTTGATAAAGTTGTTATCAAGCCAATTCTCTGCGATCATCCATTTGATTACGCCATTGATAAAAGCGATGTCGCCGCCGGTATGAACGAGAAAAAATTCGTCCGTAATCTTGGTTCCGAATAATGCGCTTTCGGTTACCGACGGAACCCAGTAATTCTCCATTCCGGGTTCGCGATAGGGGTTGACGCATACGACCTTCGTTCCGTTCTTCTTCGCATAATATAAATATTTCATCGTTACGGGCTGATCGTTCGCCGCATTGGATCCGAAGAAAACGATCAGATCGGTCTTGAACCAATCGGTATAACTGCACGTCGTCGCCGCCGCGCCAATCGTAGATTTCAGCGCAACCGTGCTCGGCGAATGACAGATGCGCGCTGAGTTATCGACGTTATTTGTCCCAAGAAACCGCGCCACTTTTTGCGCAACGTAGTACACTTCATTGGTAATACCGCGCGACGTAAGATAAAACGCAAGGCGTTTTGGATCGGTCACACGAATTTTCTCTGCAATATGCTCGTATGCTTGATTCCAGGAAATTCGCGCAAATCCCTGTTCACCTTTTTTGCGGATCATTGGGTACGGCAGACGTCCGAGTTCACGTAACTCCCTGTTGTCCATTCTTTTTAATCGTTCCACATCTTCCAATAGTTTGTAATCCAGCGCCGGCGCGGTGTTGAGCCGGAGTAACTTCAATCGCACCATACACAAATGCGTACTTTCAATGGTCCAGTCGTGAAATCCTGCTACTCCCAGCGCACAACCGTCACAAACGCCTTTGGAAAGTACGCGCCAAGCATAACGCAGATTACTCCTGTTTTCCCAGACTATTTTTGCCATGTCCAGAAAATGATTGGGCTTGGTTTTGCCGATACCGTTGGGTGACAGACTTACCCATGTACGCGGATCCCAAAGTCTTTTGAGGCTGGAATTTTTGATGCGATGATCCATGAAGGACTTTTTGCCGTAAGGTTCTTTTAAAAAAAATGTGTTTTCGAGGGATTACTATAGAATGAAGATAGATAAGGACAATTCGAAATGCTACAACTTTTTACCGGGTCAATGTCCCGCAGATTACGCTAATTATCGCAGGCATCAGACAACGAATATCAACGATATCTGCGGGAGATAAATTACGAGGCGATGAGCCGCAGTTTTTTCTGCGGATGGGATATAAATTCCGCGTCGTTATCCCCGACCAACACCATTTCCTCGACCGTCGCCACGCCGTATCCTTCCACAGTCAGCCGCGGCTCAATGGTGAATACCATGCCTTTTTCGATCAACTGAAACGGTTTTTGTGCATACTTCTCCCACGCGGGGCCCAGCAGAGCCGTGCCGTCATGCGCAAACCGTCCGACTTGATGACCGAGGCCATGCGGAAATTCCGCATATCCGTTTTTTACGATATGTTCACGCGCAACCTTGTCAACCTCCACGCCTTTCACACCAGGTTTTAGCGCAAGGCGGGATAATTCAATGGACTCAACAATTGTATCGAAACCTCTTTGTACCGGTTCAGGCGCGCGCATTTCACCTTTTTTTAGAATATAGAATGTTCGTTGCAGATCGGAGCAGTAGTGATTGAACTTAACGCCGAAATCAATATTTAAAACATGGCCGGGCCTTACAACGCGTTCCGTCGGATGGTAATGCGCGCCGGCATGTTCTGGCCCTGTAAATACCGAAGGACAGGTTTTTTCATCCCAAGCCAGATCAAGATGTTGATGCCTAACTTTTTCTTTTATAAAATCCGCAATTTCGTTTTCCGTCACGCCGGGCTTAATAAACCGTGCCGCGTCATCAAGAATACTTTCAGCTTTGACAATGGCTTCTTTGATTAATTTAATCTCCGTTACCGTTTTCCTTTGCCTCAGCGCTGAAATAATTTTCTCCGCAGGGATCAACCGGTCTTCGTAACCTGCTTCTGATAAGAATTCAAACAACGTTAAATACATGCCGTGCGTTAGCCCGTCGCAGATTTCGCTTCCCATAGAATAGTTCGCGGCAATAGAAGAAGGATTAATTTTTCTCAGAGTCTCGATAAACTGGCTTTTTATTCCTTCGACGTAGCCGATCACTTCATCGTACGCTCCAAGGTCTTCGACGGCCATTTTATCATATTGGCCAACGATAGCAAACGTTTTTCCCGAAGACGTTATAATAAACATCGAATGCCAGGTAACATCGCCGTTAATCAGAAACGGAAGCGTCGGGTCGCCGTTCAATGCGCTTTCACGTGTGAACGTGATCCAGCAGTCAATTTTGAATTCCTTTAGTATTGCTTTCGCTTGGTTAACTTTTTCTTGAGTCAGCATATCGGAATCCTTTCTGAAATCACATCTATCATTCAATCAGAAGCCGTTTCAATATCTGTCCGGTTTCAATTGCGAAATATCCACCACGGTCTTTTCATTCGCCACGATCTCCGATACCAATTTCCCGGTGATCGGCGAAAGCGTAATTCCTAACATAGCATGACCTGTCGCCGCGATCAGGTTCGGTACGGACTCAAATCTTCCGATAAACGGCAATCCATCGGGTGAACACGGCCTCAATCCTGCCCAGGCATCTTTCGTATTCACTGCATCCAAACGCATGTCATCCAGATACGCCGGCACTGCATTCAATATCGCCTTAACACGGCGTTCGTTGATCGTTAAATTAATGGGGCTAAGTTCCAGCGTTCCTCCAAATCGGAGCGCGCCACCCATCGGCGTGATCGCAACGCGGGCCTCAGTGAGAATGAACGGAATTTTAGGGAGATGCGCGGGCTGCTTAACCGTAACGCTGTATCCCTTTCCTGGTTGAACGGAAATGTTGAGCGACAATTTTTTTAAAAGCAGCGGCGCCCACGATCCGCTGGCCAAAATAAATTCTTTACCGCCTATTTTTCCATTTGGCGTAACGACCGACACGAGCCGATTCTCTTTTTTCTCAAAACCCATCGCTTCGGTCTTTGGGAAAAAGGCAACGCCGTTTTTCTTTGCCAGTTCTGCCATCGCGTTAAGAAATTGGTCCGGGATCAAGTGCCCGTCATTGGGAAAATATAATCCGCCACGGGAAAGAATTTTCACGTTAGGTTCCAGTTCATTAAGCTCTTCATTGTTGAGCAGCCGAGCTTCGACGCCAACTTCTTCCGCAAGATGCGCTTCATGCTTATTCGCTTTTTCACCGGCGACGGTGTTATGCAACATCAAAAGTCCGCGGTGCTCAAACCCGTAGGAAATATTTTCATCGGAATTGATCTTCTCGAACAGCCGCAAACTTTCTGTTGTCAGGTCACGCAATATCGGAATACCGAGGCGCATTTTTTTTTCATTGCACGCCCTGAAATAACGCCATAACCATTTTAGCAATTCGTCATCCATACGCGGATGAATATAGAACGGGCTTTCCGGGTTGAACATCCATTTCAAGCCTTTGGCGACCATGCCCGGTGCGGCGAGCGGAACAAAGTGGCTTGGGCTGATCAAACCCGCATTGCCGAACGAACATGAACTTTCCTTACCAATTTCGTTCTTTTCAATGACCGCGACACTTAATCCGTTCTTACTAAGATAATAAGCTGAGCAAATTCCAATGGCGCCGCCGCCTATGACGATGACATCAAATTTCTGTTCCATCTAAAATTCTCCAATACGAATCATTTTGAGCCACGAAGGCACTAAGCCACAAAGATTTTTCATTCAAATATTTTTTTGTATTCCTTTGTGTCTTTGATCCTTAGTGGCGATACTTCCTATATAACCTGAAACCCATTTGCATATGGATCCTCATCATCAATAAAAATCGTGTTATGCCCGGTAACATACGCCCACCCTTCAATACTCGGAATGATCGCTTCGTAGTTGCCTACTTTTGTTGCGGCATCAACGCGCCCGCGGAATAGGCTTCCGATAATACTTTCATGAACGAACGTGTCCCCGACTTTTAATTTGCCCTGAGCAGACCATTGGGCCATACGGGAAGACGTGCCGGTTCCACAAGGCGAACGGTCAATTGCTTTTTCCCCGTAGAATACCGCGTTCCGCGCATGGGCTTCGGGATGCTTTGGCGCGCCGGTCCATTCAATATGCGAACACGTTTTTATTGTCGGATTTTCGGGATGAACGAATGTGTATTTTTCATTAATATTTTTGCGCACGACCGGACTCCAGCGGATAAGATCCGCGGCTGAAAAATATTCAATACCCTTGAAATTCTTCTGAGGATCAATGATCGCATAGAAATTTCCGCCGTAAGCAACGTCCAGTGTGATCTCGCCAATATCAGGGCAATCGACTGTGAGTTCTTTTGAATGAAGAAACGACGGCACATTTACAATTCGTACCGATTTGACTTTATTTTCTTCGATAGTATAATAAGCATCAACAATTCCCGCAGGAACTTCCAGGCGCAACTTACCCGGCGTCTTCGGCTTAACAAGGCTCTCTTCAATCATAACGGTAACCGTTCCGATCGTCCCGTGTCCGCACATGGGCAGACAGCCGCTGGTTTCAATAAACAAAATCCCGCAATCCGTATCCGGCAATGTCGGAGAATACAAAATACTTCCCGACATCATATCGTGTCCGCGCGGTTCGAACATCAAAGCGGTTCTGATCCAGTCGTAGTCTTTCATAAAATGAAGCCGGCGTTCGTTCATGCTGTTCCCATCCAGTAACGGCCCGCCGTTGGTCACTACCCGAACCGGGTTCCCGCACGTATGCGCATCAATACATGAAAAAGTTTTTTTTGACATAAAGAAATTCAGTTATAAATTCGAGATCATAGTGTTACTTATCAATTGCCTCGCGCGTGAGTCTTTCAAGATAATCCATCAAGTCGTCCGATCCTGCAACGGCCTTCAGTTCATCATTATCAGCAATCGCCCGCATGATGGCCGCGTGGAGCTTTGCAGATTCCGAGAGATCCTCATCATGATGAAACCGGTACCAAAATCTCCTGCAATGGGCGCGAAGAGGAGAACAAGCTTCCGCCGCAAAAGGGTTACGGCAAGCCTCACCCAGAATATGGTCAAACTCATGATCAATGTGAATAAAGGAATTCAGATTCTTTTGTTCAGCGGCGGATTCAATCAGCGCGGCAAATTCAGATAACGTTTTTCTTTGTTCTGCCGTCGCTCGTCGCGTAGCCTTGGCAACAATAATACGTTCCAATGCGCGCCGCGTCTCCAATAGCGCAAGATGATCGGTAATATGAATTTCACTGACAATAATCCCTTTGCGCGGGAGTGTTTCAACGAGGTGCTCCGAAGCAAGACGCAGCAATGCCTCACGGATAGGCGTACGCCCGATTTTGATCTCGCGCATTAAATCTGCCTCAGCAATAACACTGCCGGGCTTGAGTTTAAGGGTTACGATCATTTCTTCGATCAGATCGTAGGCCTGATTTGAGAGTGTAGTTGAATTATTCACCTGATAATCTCTTCAATTAATTTCTTACCTCAATAGTGCCTTTCCCTTTTACAGAGACGACTGCGTCATAAAAAAATGTTAGACACCGGACGACACTAAGTCAAATATGAATAAAACATTCAATTACGATCTGTTTTCGGCCTTTGAAAAAATGCCGTAAAGAAATCGAAGTGAAAGCCCGTTAAAAACAAAACATTGTTTGAGCCCGTCGAAGGCTTGTCGTAGGCGGGCGAGTTTGTTTTGTTTAGGGCTTGAACGAAGATTTCAGCTATCTTTTCACCGGCCAATGTGCTTTCCTTTGTTTCTTTCTTTTTGCACAAGCAAAAGAAAGAAAAGTGGATTTTTACTATCTGCGTAACATATTACGCCATCGTATACGTTGTCTTGACCGTCGTATAAAATTCCTTTGCATAGGAACCTTGCTCGCGGCTGCCATAACTGGAACCTTTACGTCCGCCGAATGGAACGTGATAGTCAATCCCGGCCGTCGGCAAATTGATCATGATCATGCCGGCCTGCGCATGTTGCTTAAAATGATTGGCAAGCTTCAACGATTGAGTGCAGATACCGGAAGTCAAGCCAAACGGCGTATCATTGGCTATCGCAAGCGCTTCGTCATAATTCTTCGCGCGAATAACAGTCGCGACGGGGCCGAAAATTTCTTCGCGATTTATTTGCATCGTTTGATCTGTTTCGGTAAACAACGCCGGACCGAAATAGAACCCTTCTTGTTCACGTTTCAAACGTTCTCCGCCGAAGATCAGTTTCGCCCCTTCTTTTTTTCCGATGCTAACGTATTCCAGATCTTTGACGAGTTGTGATTCATCCACTACCGGCCCGATATCCGTTCCCGATGCAAGCGCGTCGTCAACTTTTATTTTTTTCATTCGTTCGATCATGGATTGAACAAATTTATCATGAATCCCTTCCGTCGCAATTAAACGGCTGGACGCCGTGCAGCGTTGTCCGGTCGAATAATACGATCCTTGAATAGCCGCATTCACAGCAACATCCAGATCGGCATCGTCCAGAATGACCAGCGGGTTTTTTCCGCCCATTTCGAGTTGAACTTTAGCCATACGCTGCACGCACTTGGCGGCAATGGTTCTGCCAACTTCGACCGATCCCGTGAAACTAATTCCGGCTACATCGGAGTTGTTCACCAAAGCATTGCCGACAACCGTGCCGCGTCCTTTGACCATATTGAAAACGCCTTTGGGCAGGCCGGAACGTGAAATAATTTCTGTCAAAGCCCATGCGCTGCCCGGAACAAGTTCCGCCGGTTTGAATACGACGCAATTTCCAAACGCCAATGCCGGCGCAATCTTCCAGGCGGGAATGGCAATCGGGAAATTCCACGGCACGATCAATCCGACGACGCCGATGGGTTCGCGAACGGTGTCCACGATCACATTCGGACGAACGGACGGAATATAATCGCCGGAATTTCGCAGCGCCTCACCGGCAAAAAATTTGAAAATATTCCCTGCGCGATTCACCTCGCCGATAGCTTCAGGCAAAGTCTTACCTTCTTCACGCGCAAGCAATCGACCGAGTTCATCCTGCCGCGCCAGAATTTCACTTCCTATAAAATCCAGCGCGTTAAATCTTTGTTGCGGCGTGCTGTAAGCCCAGCCGGGGAATGCTGTCTTTGCTGCGGTCACAGCCATGTCAACGTGAGATGCGTCGCCTTCGGAATACATACCGATCGTATCCTGAATATTCGACGGATTGATGTTTGGCTTCAGGGACGACCCGTCAATCCACTCGCCATTGATAAATAATTTTTTGGTTTCCATGATTTTTTTCTGTTTTAGTTGTAACGGTTTATTCTAAAGGCTATTTCTGGCCTTGGGAAAACGCCGGATAAGAACCGGAGTTCGCATAAGAATATCGGCAGAAAACGTGAAACTAACTAAGTTTGAAAACGGATCAAAATTTTGGAACTGTTTTCTGCCACCTTGAAAGCGGCGAACTCTGGTTCCGGCGTTTTTCCATAGCCTTACGTGCTTTTCTTTGTTCCTTTCTTTTGCACGAGCAAAAGAAAGGAAATTCTTGGTTTCCTGCATTTCCGGGGCAGACCTTAAGACCAAAAGTTTACACCTTCGGCAAAACCGGACTGCTCGCCATCGCAGCCTTTACGATCTGCTCCACTTTCGCACGCTCTTCGCCGATCAGCGTCAACCGCGGCGGGCGAACGAGTTCCGATCCGACGCCAACAAGCTGTTCGACAAGTTTAATGTTCTGCACGAATTTATTCGATACATCCAAATGCAGCAGCGGCATGAACCAACGGTAGATCGGCAATGCTTCCTGTATCCGCCCGGCCTTGATCAATTCGTACAGCACCACCGTCTCCCGCGGAAACGCGCACACAAGCCCGGCCAGCCAGCCGTTGGCTCCGAGAACAAGACTTTCCATCGCAAGATCATCCACGCCGCAGAATATTTGGTATCGGTTTCCGGTTAAATTGATAATGTCGGTGAGCCGGCGAATATTATCCGACGATTCTTTGATCGCCACGAACCGCGGCTCGTCGGCCATCTCGACAAACATCTCCGGCGTGATGTCAACTTTATATGCAACCGGATTATTATAGATCATGATCGGACGATCCGTGGCCTTTGCAACCGCACGGTAATGCGCGATCGTTTCACGCCGGTCGGACGGATATGGAATCGCAGGCAGAACCATGAATCCGTCTGTACCCAGATTCGCTGCCTGTTCGGCATATTCGCAAGCTTTGGCCGTCGAAGTTTCTGCCACGCAGGATAGCACCGGAACTTTCCCTTTCGCCGCCGCAATCGTCATTTTTACAACATCTAATTTTTCTGATTGTGACAAGGTCATATTTTCTCCGAGCGAACCCATCACAACAAGACCATGCACTCCGGCATTTAATTGGAATTGGACATGCTTCTCCATCGCGGAAAAATCTATAGAAAGATCTTTCTTAAATTTGGTCGTCAGCGCGGGAAAAATTCCTTCCCATTTTTTAGTCATGCATTATCTCCATTAAAAACAACGTAATATTATTATATATAC